>NZ_BAAAVT010000009.1:0-166500 GCF_039534665.1 Nesterenkonia aethiopica
AGACACTTCAGTGGGCCACCCCAGCTGAGAAGATGAGAGACATCATCCTCACCAGCTGACCATCAGCTGGTGCAACGACTCATAGAATCCGCCGCGCATCAGTGCCGGGAGATGCACGGGGCTGTGACTCCTGGATGAGGGGCCTGGGGCTCAGCGCAGCCGCAGGCCCCGGTGGCGGTTCAGGGCGGCGTGCAGCTCATGCCTCCGCGGCCGCGCCAGCGCCCCCGGATGCCCCTGGTGCGGGGACAGGGAGTCCAGGCCCTGGGTGTCCATCCGGTGCAGCAGCTCCTCGACGATCTCGGCCACCGTGCGTCGTCCGTCGGCCAGCTCGGCGGCGCGATCCAGCGCGTGGGCCAGGGCGGCCGTCTGCAGGGGGTCCATCAGTTGGGAGACCGCGGAGAGGTCGACGTCGTCACCGCCCTGCTGGATCACCGCCCGGCCGCGCGCCCGCGCGGGCTTGGGGCGGCCGCCTCGGCCGCGCGCGCCCGGTCCGCTGTCGCTCCGCGGGGATCCGGGCTCGGGAACTCGTGGCGAGGCCGCCGCGAACAGCGTCTCCGTGGCCCCTTCCCCGCTGTCGACCGACGACGTCGGCTCGGCCAGCGCCTTCGCCTGCTCGGTCACGTCGGTCGGCACATAGGAGTCGAGGGCGATCACGTGGTCGGCGACGTCGAAGAACGCTCCAGAGCCGCCGGCCACGAGGATCGTGGAGACGCCTTGTTCGGCGTGCAGCGGTCGGATGCGCTCCACGAACGGGGTGATCGGCTCCCGGTCGGCCGGGATGAGTCGACGCATGCGCTCGTCCCGGATCATGAAGTTCGTCGCCGAGGTGTCCTCGTCGATCAGCAGCACGTCGGCCTGCGCCTGGACCGCCTCCACCAGGGAGGCCGCCTGGGAGGTGGAGCCGGAGGCGTTGGTGGTGGAGAAGCGGCGGGTGTCGGTGCCGGAGGGCAGATCCCCGATGAACGGGGAGATGTCCACACCGGTGACCGCGCGGCCGTCCTCGGCGCGGATGGCGACGGCGTCGGGACGGGTGACCACCCATTCGCGGCCGTCGTCGCCCACATGGGGGTGCACGCCGCGTTCCACGGCCCGCAGCAGGGTGGACTTCCCGTGATAGCCGCCGCCGATGATCACCGTGATCCCCTCCGGGATCCCCATGCCGGTGACCTGGACTCCGCTGGGCAGGTCGAAGCTCACGCGCAGGGAGTCCGGAGAGCGGAACGGTGTGGCGGCCGAGGAGTCCAGGGGCAGGTCCGAGTCCCCGGCGCGGCGGGGCAGCACGGCTCCGTCGGCCACGAAGGCCACCAGCCCGGCCCCGGCGAGCTGGTCGCGCAGGTGCTGCTGGTCCCGGTGCAGGGTCACGTGGCGTCGCAGCGCGGCGGCGTCGAGCGCGGCATGACGCAGCGTGGAGGCGGCGATCTGTGGCAGCGCCTCGGTGAGCAGCCGGGCGGCCGCGCGGCCGCGGATGCGTCGCCCGGCCGCCGGCAGCGCCACATGCAGCCGTGCCTCCACGTGCTGGGCACCGATCACCACGCTGGTGCGTTCCAGCACCTGCTGGCCGGGTCGGCCGATGCTGATCGACCCGTCCCCAGGCCGACCGGGGGAGAGGCGGCGGGCCGCCTCCGCCACCCGCCGGGTCAGGAAGTCGGCGACGGCGGTGCGTCCCCGCGCATCGGCGGTCAGGTCCTCCGGGAGGTCCGCCGCGTCGCGGTCCAGCTGCACGCGCATCAGGGAAGGCGGGGCATACGGGTCCACCTGGACGTGGTCCACGAGCAGTCGGAGGCCGGTGGTCTCGGCGTCGCCGGGAGGGAGCTCGTGGGTTCCGCGCAGCTGCTTGTAGCCGGCGTAGCCGCGGCCGTCGAGAGTGGTCAGCGTGTGCTCCAGGGCGCTGCGGTCGGGCAAGGGGCCTCCTTTCGCGGGTGGGTGTTCCGCGGGCAGGTTATGGCGGGTGGGTCATTCCGGCGAGGCGCTGAGATGGCGCCACGTGCGGACCAGCTGGCTGAACTCGGTGACCTGGACCAGCACATGGGATCGAGCCGCATCCTCGGCGACCTCGGCCTGACCGGCGCGGACGGCGTCGGCGATGGCCCGGTGCTCGGCCAGGGACCGGCGCATCCGGTCCGGGACCCGCAGCTGCAGGCGCCGGTAGGGCTGCAGGGCGCGCTTGAGCGCGTGGGCCTGCTGGCGCAGGTACTCGTTGCCGCAGGAATCGTAGAGGATGCCGTGGAACCGGGCGTTGGCGTAGTAGTAGCCGTCAGCGTCGCCCGCGGTGGCGTGGTCCTCGCAGTCGCAGACGGCCCGTTCGAGCTCCTCCAACGCATCGGCCTCGATGCGCCGGGCGGAGAGGCGGGCGGCCATGCCCTCCAGCTCCGCCATGACTTCGAAGCGCTCGGCCAGCTCGGAGATGCTCAGCTCGGTCACATAGGTGCCCTGCTTGGGGCGGATCTGCACCAATCCGGAGCGTTCCAGAGCCTGCAGCGCCTCCCGCACCGGGGTCCGGGAACAGCCGAACTCCTGCTCCAGCTGCGCCGGGTCCAGGCGTTCGCCGGGGCGGTGCCGTCCGTCGACGATCGCGTTCTCCAGGGCGTCCCGCACGCGCTGGGACTCTGGGATCCGAGCCATGGCCACCTCCGAGGAACAGGGTATCCGACCGGCCAGCCTGTGGCGCAGGTCACGTTCATGCTCTATAGTCCCTGTTATATACATCACGGCGTGTGATGTACAACGTCGACTCGTCGAGGGAGGATCGCCATGGGACGTCAGGACGGATGGCTGCTCGCGGACCTGTTCCGCGCCCTGCGCCGCCGGGGCGGGGAGGACGCGGCTCGGGAACCGGAGGCCGCTCCGCTGGACCAGCTCCTGGCCGCCTGCGAGGTTCTGATGAGCGACGTCGGGGAGGCCTCGCTGCGGGCGGTGGCCGCCCGGGCGCTGCAGGCCTACGCCCAGCTGGAGGAGACCGAGCGGCTGGCCTTCTTCACCCACATGCTGCAGGACCACGGGGTCGACGACGACGCCGTCCGCGCCGCCTACCAGGCCTGGGAGCAGGCCGACGGGCAGCGGCGGGATGCCGCACTGGCCCGTCTGTTCGACGTCGTCGAGCCGGCCCGTCAGCAGCTGCTGCGGCGCATGAACCACGCTCCGGATGCGACCGCCGCGCTGGTGGCCATGCGGGCGGACCTGCGCAGGCTGTTGCCGGAGCATCCTGAGCTGCGGCCGGTGGACCACGACTTCCGGCACCTGCTGGTCTCCTGGTTCAATCGAGGCTTCCTGCGCATGGAGGAGATCACCTGGGATTCTCCCAAGGAGCTCCACCAGCACCTGCTGCGGTTCGAGAAGGTCCACCCCATGGAGGGCCGTGCGGACCTGCGTCGGCGGCTGCAGCCGAAGGATCGCCGGTGCTTCGCGTTCTTCCACCCCGCCACCGGAGAGGTGCCGCTGATCTTCGTGGAGGTGGCGCTCGTGGAGGGCGTCCCGCGCCACATGGGGCCGCTGCTGGAGCCCGGTCCCGCGCTGAACCCCGCCCAGGCCGACACTGCCGCCCTGTACTCCATCAACAACTCCCTCGAGGGGCTGGCCGGCATCTCCTTCGGCAGCTTCCTGATCAAGCAGGTCATCGACGAGGTCAGCCGCCAGCTGCCCCATCTGCGGCGCTTCGTCACGCTGTCTCCCGTCCCGGGCTTCCGCGGCTGGCTGGAGTCCCAGGATGATCCGGAGCTGCTCCACCTGGCCATCGAGCTGGCTGCACATGATCCCCGTGCTGTGGACCCTGACGCTGAGAGTGCCGACGCGCCCGCCCTGCGTGAGCGGCTGCTGCCCGTCCTGGCCCGTTACATCACCGCCGAGCGGCGCGGGGATGGTCGGCCGCTGGACCCGGTGGCCCGGTTCCACCTCGGCAACGGAGCCGCCGCCTGGCAGCTGCACTGGCCGGCCCACAGCTCGCCGGCGGCGCTCGCCCAGTCCTACGGGGCGATGATCACCTACCGCTATGAGCCCGAGCAGCTCGAGCGACGCCACGAGGACTTCGTGCGGCGGCGCGAGGTCGCCGTCGACGGCCCGCTGGCCGAGCTCATCCCTGACCGACCCGACACTCCGAGAGGATCCGCCCCCATGGCCGATGACTTCACCCCGATCCACCGTTCCTTCGAGGCCCAAGCGGCCCGCCAGCCCGAGAAGGTGCTCTTCCACCTGCCCGACGGCGGCACCCTGACGTATGCGGAGACCGAGCACACGGTGCGGCGGATCGCCGCCCGGCTGCTGGCCGACGGCGTCCAGCCCGGGGACCGGGTCGCCGCGCAGGTGCAGAAGTCGCCGGAGGCGCTGGCGCTCTACCTGGCCACCCTGCGGGTCGGCGGAGTCTTCCTGCCGCTGAACACCGCCTACACCGGCACGGAGATGGACTACTTCATCGGCGACGCCGAGCCGCGCGTGCTCGTCTGCTCCCCAGAGCGGGAGCAGGAGCACGCCGCCCGGGGCGGGGAACAGCTCATCGTGGAGACGCTCGGCACCGCAGGCGACGGCACGCTGCTGACCTCCGAGACCACCGTGGAGGAGTCCTATGCCGCCGCCGCGGACACCCCGGCGTCGATCCTCTACACCTCCGGCACCACCGGACGGTCCAAGGGGGCGGTGCTCACGCACGGGAACCTGGCCTCCAACTGCCGGGCCCTGCTGGAGGCCTGGCAGTACACGGACCAGGACCGGCTCATCCACGCGCTGCCGATCTTCCACATCCATGGGCTCTTCGTCGCCGCGAACATGACCCTGGTGGCCGGGGCCTCCTTCCACTGGCTGCCGTCCTTCGACGCCGAGGCCATCCTGGACCTGATGCCCACCTCCACCGTGCTGATGGGGGTGCCCACCTTCTACACCCGCCTGCTCGCCTCTGCGCGGCTGACCCCGGAGACCTGCGCCTCCATGCGACTCTTCGTCTCTGGCTCCGCCCCGCTGCTGGCCAGCGACCACGAGGCCTTCGAGGCCGCCACCGGGCACGCCATCCTCGAGCGCTACGGCATGACCGAGACCGGCATGAACACCACCAACCCCTACGACGGCGCCCGCAAGCCCGGCACCGTGGGGAAGCCCTTCCCCGGGGTGCAGATCCGGGTGACCGACCGGGAGAGCGGCGCCGCGCTGCCCGACGGCGAGGTCGGCCTGGTGGAGGTCAAGGGCCCCAACGTGTTCGCCGGCTACTGGCGCATGCCGGAGAAGACGGCCGCCGAATTCCGCTCCGACGGATTCTTCATCACCGGGGACCTCGGCCGGATCGACGAGGACGGCTACCTGTGCATCGTCGGCCGTGACAAGGACCTGGTCATCTCCGGGGGCTACAACGTCTATCCCAAGGAGATCGAGGAGCGCATCGACGCCCTGGAGGGGGTGGCCGAGTCCGCCGTGATCGGCGTGCCGCACCCGGACTTCGGGGAGACCGTGGTGGCCGTCGTCGTGCCGCAGGCCGGCGCCGCCCTGGAGCCGGAGCAGATCCTGGCGGGGATCCGCGAGGACCTGGCCCGGTTCAAGCAGCCCCGGGCTGTGAAGATCGTCAAGGCGCTGCCGCGCAACGTCATGGGCAAGGTCCAGAAGGCCGAGCTGCGGAAGCAGTACGCGGACCTCTTCGCCCCCGCCTGATCGAGCCGGGTCGGGACGACGCAGAAGCAGAGCAGAGGCAGGATCCCGCAGAAGCAGGACCACAGGACAGGAGAACACCATGGTGCTCTACGGAGTGGCAGCACTCGCACTGTGCATGCTGGTGGGCATGCTCGTCGGCGAGGTGCTCGGCGTCGTCGTCGGCGTCGAGGCGAACGTCGGCGGAGTCGGCTTCGCGATGATCATGCTCGTGCTGGTGACCGACAAGCTCCGGCGGATGGGGAAGTTTCCGCCCGCCTCGGAGCAGGGGGTGATGTTCTGGTCCGCCATGTACATCCCCATCGTCATCGCGATGGCCTCCACGCAGAACGTGGTCGAGGCGCTGGCCGGAGGACCGATGGCCATCCTCGCCGGTCTCGGCGCGCTCGCGGCCGGGGCGGCCCTGGTGCCGGTGCTCGCACGGGTGGGGGAGAAGGCGGAGCCGCTGCCCCCGCTCACCGAGGCCGAGAAGCAGGAGGTCTGAGATGGATCTGATCGTCTCCGTCTTCGAACGCAACGACCTCCTGGTGGCCTTCGTGGTCATCGGCGGGCTCATGATGGTCTCGGGCTGGCTGTCCAAGACGATGACCCGCGGGCGCCTGCAGGGCAGTGCGATCGCGATCATGCTGGGGCTGGTGCTCGCCTGGTGGGGAGGCTCCGTCACGGGCGGGGAGGCCGGGATGGCCGACATCGCCATCTTCAGCGGACTCGGGCTGATGGGTGGGGCGATGCTGCGGGACTTCGCCATCGTCTCCACCGCCTACGGTGTGGACCTCCAGGAGATCAGGCGTGCAGGACTGGCCGGGGCGCTCTCCATCATCCTGGGCGTGCTGGTCTCCTTCGCGGTCGGCGCCGCCGTCGCCGCGGCCTTCGGCTACACCGACCCGGAGTCCATGGCCACCATCGGCTCCGGGGCGGCCACCTACATCGTCGGTCCGGTGACCGGCACCGCCGTGGGGGCCAGCTCGGACGTCATCGCGCTCTCCGTGGCCGCCGGTCTGGTCAAGGCCGTGGTGGTCATGGTGGGCACTCCGCTGATCGCCCCGTTCATCGGGCTCAACAACCCCAAGTCCGCGATGGCCTACGGCGGGCTGATGGGCACGACCTCGGGGGTTGCCGGGGGACTGGCCGCCACCGACAAGCGACTCGTGCCTTATGGGGCGATGACCGCCACCTTCTACACCGGCATGGGGTGTCTGCTCGGCCCCTCGGTGCTGTATGTGGCGCTGCGGGCGATCGCCGGCTGAGAGAGTCGGGAGGGCCACCACATCCGCCGACCCAGCTCCACGCCGACCGCCGGCACGAGCAGGGTCCGCACGACGAACGTGTCGATGAGCACTCCGAGCGCGACCAGGAAGGCCAACTGCACCATGAACATCAGCGGCAGCACGGCCAGGGCGGCGAAGGTCGCTGCGAGCACCAGCCCGGCGGAGGTGATCACCCCGCCGGTGACGACCAGGGCACGGAGCAGGCCCTCCCGAGAGTCGCCTTCCAGGGCCTCCTCTCGAGCGCGGGTCATCAGGAAGATGGTGTAGTCCACGCCGAGGGCCACCAGGAACATGAAGCCGAACAGCGGAACTGTGGGGTCCGCGCCGGGGAAGCCGAAGAGGTGGTTGAACACCAACGCGGAGATCCCCAGCGCGGTCAGGTAGGACAGGACGGTGGCGACCACCAGGATCACCGGCGCCACCACGGAGCGCAGCAGCACCATGAGGATGATCAGGATCGCTACCAGCACGATCGGGATGATCACGAGCAGGTCCCGCTGGGCCGTGGTGGTGGTGTCCAGCTGGGTGGCGGTGGTGCCGCCCACCAAAGCCTCCCCCTCCAGCGCATCCAGCTGGTCGCGCAGCGCGACGACGGCGGACTCGGCCTCCGAGGAGTCGGCGGCTGAGTCCAGGGTCGCGGAGATCTCGACCCGCCCCTCCACCTGCTGAGCCTGCGCGAGATCCCCGGCGGGAGCGCCGTCGGCGTCCACCAGGTGCGCCTCGGCCACTCCCTCGACGCCGGTGACCAGCTCGAGGGCCTGATCGGCCTCCGCCGTCGGGACGAAGATCTCCGTGGGGGCGCCGGTGCCTGCGTCGAAGTGCTTCTCCAGCATGGTCTGGCCGGCCTTGGTGTCGGTCTCGCCCAGCACCACCTCGGACTGGTCGATGCCGTCGGCGCGCAGCTGCGTCACGCCCGCGGCGCCCACCAGGAGCACCAGGGTGACGACCACCCAGATCGGGCGGGGGTGGGCTCCGACCCACGAGGCCGTCCGGGCCCACAGACCCCGGGAGGGGGTGCGCTCGGCGGCGTCGGCGGTGTCCCTGCTGGAGGAGTCGGTGGCGTGCGGCACGCGCGGCCAGAAGACCCGTCTGCCGGTCAGGGCCAGCAGTGCGGGCAGGAAGGTCAGCGTGGCGAACATGGCGAAGACGATCCCCGCCGCGGCCACCGGGCCGAGCGCACGGTTGGAGTTCAGGTCCGAGAAGAGCAGGCACATCAGCGCGACGGCCACCGTGCCGCCGGAGGCCAGGATGGGTGGCGTAGAGCGCTTCAGGGCGGTCCACAGGGCGGCGTGCCGATCAGCCGCACGCAGCAGCTCCTCCCGGTAGCGGGCCACCAGCAGCAGCGAGTAGTCCGTGGCCGCACCGATCACTAGGATCGACAGGATGCCCTGCACCTGGCCGTTGAGCTGGATCCACTCCCACCGGGCCATCACATAGACCACCGTGATCGCCGCGCACAGGGCGCCCACCGAGGAGAGCAGCACCAGCAGCGGGAGGAACGGTGAGCGGTAGACCACGATCAGGATCAGGAACACCGCGACCACCGCCACCAGCAGCAGCATCCCGTCGATGCCGGCGAAGGCCTCGGAGAGATCGGTGGACAGCGCCGCCGGGCCCGTGACATGGGCTGACCACGCCGCCTCGTCCAGCTCTCCGGCAACCGTGGCGCGCAGAGCATCCACAGCGCCGTCGTCGACAGCGCCCTCGGCCAGCAGTACGATCAGCTGCACCGCGCTGGAGTCCTCGGCAGGCACCGGCCCGATCACGTCGGTCACCCCGTCAAGCCCCTCGAGGGTGGACGCCAGCTCAGCGGCGTCGCCCCTCGCGGCCTCGTCCAGCGAACCGGAGGTGCCGCCGTCGTGCTCTGCGACGACCGTGGCCGGCACAGCATCGGAGTCGGCGAACTGCTCCCGGAGCTCACCGGCTCGGGTGGACTCAGCATCGGCCGGTAGGAAGGTGGCCTGGTCATCGGTGGTGACCTCGGCGATCGCCCCGAACGTGGGGCCGCCGGCGCCGGTCCACGCCAGCCAGGCCAGGACGAGGACCACCGGCAGGAGCAGCCGTCGACTCCAGCGGGAACGGTCGGAGAGGCGGGAGGGATCGGCGGTGTGCAGCATCGGAGGCCCTGTTCTGTGTGGGGAAGGTCAGGATGGAGAGGGGCGAGGGGTCAGTTCATGACCGCGATGGAGAGGTTCAGCGTGGAGGCGTAGAGGATCCACGCCAGATACGGCAGCAGCAGTGCCGCGGCGAAACCGCGTACCCGGCGGAAGGCCAGGATTGTCGCCACGACGGCGGCGATCATCGCCACGATGACGGCGAAGGCCAGCCACAGCGCCGCGGAGCCCCAGAGCGGGTATGCGCCGAAGAAGATCGGGGTCCACAGGCCGTTGAGCACCAGCTGGAGGGCGAAGAGGCCCAGGGCGCGGGGACGTCCGGGGGCGGCGCGTTCCCGCCATACCAGCCAGGCGGCGAGTCCCATCGTCAGGTAGAGCACCGTCCACACGGGTCCGAAGACCCAGTTCGGAGGATTCCATGGGGCCACGTCGGCCTGGGCGTACCAGCCGTCGACCTGGTCAGAGGTCAGCGCGCTGCCCAGGAACCCCACTCCCATCGGCAGGGCGAGGAGCACCAGAAGTGCGAGGATCTGGGCGGGCAGGTCTGGCCGTTGTGTGGCGGCGTCCGCGGAGTGTGCCGTCATGAGTCCTCCTGGGGTGGGGCCGTTGTGGGGTCCGGCAGCGGGGCGACCATCGAGTCCGCCAGAGCGGTGAGGAACTCCGCGATGAGCCGGAGCTCCTCGTCGTCGCGAGCGTCGATGACCTCTCTCATGGCCGCCAGTCGTGCGCCGAAATGGTGATGGAAGGAGCGGCGAGCCAGGTCGGTGAGCTCCACGACACGCGAGCGCCGGTCACGGGGGTGGGGGCGCCGCCGCGCGTGGCCGGCGTCCACCAGCCGATCGACCAGCACGGTGGCCGAGGCCGTGGAGATCTGCAGGTGGCACGCGATGTCCTGAGGCGTGACCGGCTGCCCCTGACGCTCGCGGATCACCAGCATCCGCAGGGCGGCCACGTCTGACGGGTTCATCTCCATGGGGCCCTTGAGGGTGTTGTGCATGCGGTCCATGGAGTCGCTGAGCACCTGCACAGCCTCCAGGGTGTGCAGGACCTCGGGTCGCGCCCGGCCGTGTCCGGCGGAGTCCTTCGGTCGGTCTCTCACGCACCCATTTGACTAGATAATCTAGCTAATCGTCAAGCGCGGAGTGGGTGAAACGCCGGTGAAACGTGCTCCGCGCACACTGGTGCTATGCAGATCCGCACTGATGACCCGCATACGCCTGACGTTCAGGGGCTGATCCTCGAGCATCTGCAGGAGATGCACGCGACCTCACCTCAGGAGAGCGTGCACGCCCTCGGCCTGGACCAGCTGCGCGCCGACGGCGTCACCCTGTGGACCGTCCGTCAGGACGACGGCGAGCTGCTGGGCTGCGGGGCGCTCAAGCGGCTGGACTCCCGGCATGGTGAGATCAAGGCGATGCGCACCGCCGTCGTCGCCCGCGGGCGGGGAGTGGCCGGTGTGCTGCTGGAGCACCTGATCGGCCACGCTCGCGACCACGGGCTCCGGCGGCTGAGCCTGGAGACCGGCACGCAGGAGCACTTCGCCCCGGCACGCCGGCTCTACGCCCGGCATGGCTTCGCCGAGTGCCCGCCCTTCGAGGACTACACCGAGGATCCGCACAGCGTGTTCATGACGCTGCCGCTGTGAGGCGGCTCAGGGCCGCGGAGGCGTTCAGGACCGTGCCGGTGTTCAGGACTTCGCGTGGGCACGCGCCTGGTGCTCCAGAGGCACGGTCCACACCTCACCCGGGCTGAGCTGCTTGCGCTTGCCCTCGACGTTGACGTCGATCGGCTCCGCCGAGCCCTCGGAGAGTTTCAGCGTCACGTTCTCATGATCCATGTGCACCAGGATCGGCTGGTTGCGGTACCGCATGCGGAACGTGGCCTCCGGCAGCTCGTCCGGCAGCAGCGGGTGCAGCCACAGCGCATCGGCGCGGGTCTCGACCCCGGCGTAGCACCGGATGACCATGTCCACGGTGCCGGCCATCGCACCCAGGTGGATGCCTTCTCGGGTGGTGCCGCCCTGGGTGTCGGCGAGGTCGGCCTCCAACGCCTCCTTGAACAGGTTCCAGGATCCGGAGCGGTCGAAGCGCGCGGCCACCCAGCCGTGCACCAGGCGGGAGAGCGTGGAGCCGTGCGAGGAGCGGGCCAGGTAGTACTCGATGGTCTTCCCGAAGTCCTCGATCGGCACCTCGGAGCCCATGTGCCGCATGGTGTCGATGAGCTCCTCGGAGGAGAACAGGTAGCACAGCATGAGCACATCGGCCTGCTTGGAGAGCTTGTACCGGTTGGTGGCGTCACCCTCGGCCTGCAGGATCAGATCCAGACGTCCGATGTTGCCGTACTTCGCCTTGTAGCCCTCCCAGTCGAACTCCAGCAGGTTCTCGTAGCCGTCGAACTGGCTGATGACTCCGTCGGCATGGAAGTGCACGCGCAGCCGCCGGGAGATGTGCTCCCAGTGGTCCAGTTCGTCCTCGAAGATGTCCAGCCACTCGGAGAGCGGGTCGTCCCGGGAGTCCAACTCGCGGACCAGACGGGCCGTATGGCGCAGCATCCAAGAGGTCAGCACATTGGTGTAGGCGTTGTTCCGCAGACCGGATCCGGGGGTGTCCGGGTAGCCGTCGTGGTACTCGTCGGGGCCCATCACACCCTCGATGTCGTACCGGTCGGCCTCGGTGTCGTACTGGGTCAGGGAGACGAAGAAGCGGCTGATCTCCACCAGCATCTCCGCGCCGTAGTCCGCCAGGAACGTGTAGTCCTGCGTGGTCTCGAAGTACTGCAGCACCGAGTACGCGATGGCCAGGGAGACGTGCCGCTGGCGGTGCGAGTTGTCCGGCATCCACGCCTGGGACCGCGGGTTCCACAGCTCGGTGGGGGTCTCCTCGCGGCCGTCGGAGCCGGCCTGCCAGGGGAACATGGCGCCGGCGTGACCCTCGGCGCGGGCCATGGCGCGGGCTTCGCCGAGGCGCCGATACCGGTACATCAGCAGTCCGCGGGTCAGCTCCGGACGCCGCAGGGTGAGCATCGGGTAGACGAACATCTCGTCCCAGAACAGATGACCCCGGTAGCCCTCGCCGTGCAGGCCGCGGGCGCCGACTCCGGCGTCGAGGTCGCGGCGGGCGCCGAAGGCGGTCTGCAGGACGTGGAAGGTGTGCAGGTTCAGCGCCATCTGCTGGCGGGAGGAGCGGGAGCCGATGGAGACGGCGAAGCGGTGCCACAGCACGCCCCACATCTCCTCGTGGTAGGTCAGCATGGTGCGGAAGCAGGAGGCCCGCTGGACCCGCTTGACCGCGGAGTGCCACACGGTGGAGATCGCGTGGTCGTGGGAGTTCGCCACCGAGGCGATCTTCTCCAGGGTCACCGGCGTGCCGGCCTCGAGGTTGATGGAGATGTCATGCCCGGCCACGAACTCGCCCTCCGAGACGGGGCGGCGCATCGGGTTGGTGTTCCCGGTGGAGGTCACCGAGGTGCGGGTGGCGACGGCGACCCGCACCTGGGACTGGTTCGTCATGGTCTCCAGCAGGACGGTCTCGCCGTCGATCTCCCGGGAGTCCACGGCGTCGAGGTGGTGTCCGGCGAGCTCCCGGTCTGCGGCGACGTTGCGGTTGGCGACGCGCCCGTCGATCATCGAGCGGACGGTGACGTTGCCGGACCAGTTCTCCGCCTCGATCTCCATCTCCAGGGCGGCCAGCTGGACCCCGGCCATGGACTGGAACTGGCGGGTGGTGAGACGGGTGCGTCGGCCGTGCAGGTCCTGGAAGCGGGTCACCCGGGTGAGCAGCCCGCGGCGCATGTCCAGCTCCTGGCGGTAGTCGATGAGCTCGGGGGAGCCGGGCAGCAGCGGGTTCCCCGCCTCGGGGGTCACCTGCAGGTAGGTCCAGTCCGGGATGTTGACCATGTGCTCGGTCTCGACCGTCTTGCCCATGATGTCGGTCTTGAGCCGGTTGAACACTCCGGCGATGTAGGTGCCGGGGTAGTGGGTGGCGTCGGCGGAGGTGCCGGGGACGGCGCCACGGGTGCCCCAGTAGCCGTTGGCCAGGGCGCACAGGGCCTCCCGGGTGGGCTCCTCCTTGGGGTCGTACTCGTCATAGGCGAGCACCCAGTCCGGGTCGAAGGGCTTGGTGGTGCGGGTCGCCAGGTTCATCACGGACAGGTCCGTGACGACGACGTCGGCGCCGGCCTCCTTCAGGCGCCGCGGGTCCTCGCCGCGGTTGAGCCCGACGACCATCCCGTAGTTCCCGCGGTGTCCGGCCTGCACGCCGGAGGCGGCGTCCTCGATGACGATGGAGTCCTGGGCCTCGACACGCAGCAGCGTGGAGGCGTGCAGGAACATGGCCGGGTTCGGCTTGCCCGGCAGGTTCATCTCCAGGGCGTCGGTGCCGTCGACGATGGCGGTGAAGGCATCGAGCAGTCCGGCCACTGTGAGCACGTCGCGGCCGTTGCGGGAGGAGGTGACCAGGGCGGTGGGGATGCCGTCCTCGCGGAGCTGGTGGATCAGCTCCACGGTGGTGGGGAAGACGTCGACGCCGTCGCGGGCCAGCACCGCCTCGAAGAAGCCCTGCTTGCGGGCGGCCAGGCCGTGGACGGTGAGCTGGTCTGCGGCGTCGCCCGGCTCACCCTCGGGGACGAACACGCTGCGAGCCTGCAGGAAGGTCCGCACCCCGTCCTCGCGCGGGCGGCCGTCGACGAAGTTCAGGTAGTCCTCGTCGGTGAACTCGGGCTGCGGCTCCCCGGTGATCTCCTCCAGGGCGGTGTCGAAGAGCTCCTTCCACGCCGCGGCATGGACGCCGGCGGTGTCGGTGACCACCCCGTCCATGTCGAACAGGACGGCGCGGAAGTGCCGCAGGGCGTGACGCTTGGCCTCGGCGGAGTGCCGGAAGGGGTTCTCGAACGGGTGCATGGATACCTCACGGGGACTGTGGGCGATCAGGGCAGGGTGATCAGGTCGGCGTTCAGGACGGGGAGCCGGACCGGGGGCCGGCGGGGTCGTGATGCGGAGCTGAGGTCTTCCTCATGCCGTACCGTCGGCAGGTGCCCATCACGGGGCCTGGTGCCTCGGCGGCGTCTCATCGGACGCCGGGCTGGCCTTGGGCTCGAACCCCATCGTAGGCAGGTTCGGCGCCGGGCCACAGGGTCAGCAGGATATCGGCCCATGAGCGTCCGGTCACATCGGCGCCCTGGCGTGTTGTCGAGGCGTGATGCCCGGGGTGCTGTCGGGCGCAGGATGCCGGGTGGTTCCCCCGGGTCTCTCGCGCCGTCCCTGCCGTGCGGGCGCCGGTGGTGCTAGCGTCAGGGACATGTCGCGGCGCAGCACGATCGAACTGACCTTCCAAGAGGTCAAGGGCACCTCCAAGGAGACGACGGTGGCCGGCGGCGTCGTCGTGGACTGGATCGACAAGACCGCCTATGCGTGTGCGGCGTCGTGGACCCGCACCGCGTGCGTGACCTCCTATGTGGGCAATATGCACTTCACCACGCCGGTGCCGCGGGACACGCCTGTCACCGTGCAGGCGCGGGTGGTCCACACCGGGCGCACCTCCGTGCACATCCAGACCCGGGTGCTGGTGCAGCACCCGGAGCAGGGCTGGCTGGTGTGCACCGAGTGCTACATGATCTACGTGGCCGTGGGCGACGACGGCGAGGCGGTCACCGTGGCGCCCTTCGAGCCGAGCTCCGATCTGGAGCTGCGGCGCAGCGTGGACGCCACCCAGCGGATGGTCTACCGCCGACAGGTGGAGGAGACCATCAGCTCCATGCCCGAGGACATGGGCACCTCCGAGGCGCTGACCCTGCGGTTCCTGGCCGACACGGATGAGAAGTACCCGGACGGCAAGATCCGCGGCGGTGCGGTCATGAAGTGGATGGACCGGGCCGCCGAGATCTGCGCCGAGCGGTACTCGGGCTATGACGTGGCCGCGGTGCTCACCGGGGGCGTGCGGTTCTACCGGCCCATCACCACCGGGGACCTGGTGGAGGTGGACGCCCGGCTGGTGCTCACCGGCTCCAAGTCCATGCACGTGCTGGTGAGAGTTCGGGCCGGGGCGCGCTGGGAGAAGCATCCGGAGGTGGTCGCCTACGGCCTGCCGGTGATGGTCGCACCCGACGGCGCTGGCTCTGCCCGGCACATCACCCCCTGGCAGCCGATCAGCGACGAGGACCACGCCATCGCGGAGAAGGCCCGTCGGTTGCGGGACCTGCGCAATGCGACGCTGCTGTCCCCGAGCCCGCTCATCAGCTCCGGCTGAGGGCCGCTGGAGGCAGAGGGGCTAGACGAGGCAGAGGAGACTGGTGATGCGGCAGACCAGGAGCCAGCGGCGGTGGGGCGCCGTCCAGGGTGCCATCGCCGGGGTGGCTGTCCTGCTGCTGGGCCTCGCCCTCGTCTCCGGTGACGTTCACGTCGGGTCGGTGACGGTGGAGCGCAGCGTGCCGGTCGGCGTCGTGGTCCTGCTCTGCGGAGCGGCCTACGGAGTGGGCTCCGCCCTGACGTGGAGGCGTGCCCGACCGGGCCGGACGGAGGATCTGGCCGACTCTGGACGCCCTCGGTAGGATCACTGTCCTCGCAGCCTGAGGCGCCTGAGGCAGTGCGCCGGGGGAGGGGACGATCATGACGCAGCCGCCGCAGCACCAGCCCTACGGACAGCAGCCCGGCTGGTCCCAGCCCGGGTATCCGGGGCCTCCGCCCGGCGGTCCGCACCCCGGCTACCCGATGCCGAGCAGGCCGCGTCCGACGCGCGGGCCGCTGCCCATGACACTGGGCATCATCGGCGGCGTCCTCCTGCTGGGAGCTGTGGTGCTGTTCGTGCTGGCGGTGACGGTGTTCCGCTCCACGGTGCCGTTGGGGGTGTTGGACAGCGACGGCGGGCCCGGCGCCGATGCGCTGATCAGCGGGGATCCGCCCCTGGTGGCCGAGGCGCAGCTGGAGGCGGGGGAGAGCTACATGCTCTATGTGGTCCGCCCCACCGGTGCCAGCGCTCCGGGGCTGAGTGAGACGCCCGAAGTCGTCTCGCCCAGTGGGGAGAGAGGGTCGATGCGGTGGGCGGAGATCAGCTCCACCGCCACCCAGGGCGGCTCGAGCGCGGTGGGGGTGAACAGTTACTCCGCCGAGGAGTCCGGCCTGCATGAGTTCTCGATCAGCGGTTTCACCGACCCCGCCCTGGACGGATCGGGGGAGGCCTTCGTGGTGCTCGCCCCCGGCGGGGACTTCGCAGGTCTGGCCAGTGGGGTCTTCGGCGTGCTCGGTGCCGTCTTCGGCGGCATCGCCCTGGGGACCATCGGCCTGGGGCTGCTGATCGCCGGGATCGTCGTCGGCGTCGTGCGGCGACGCCGGCGCCGCGAGCAGGAAGGCGGGACTGGTCCGGGTGGGCCCCTAGGGCAGGGGCCTACGCCTTAGGGCTGACGTGGAGGTCAGCTCGATCTTCTACGCTGGGGCGATATGAGCACACCTCCGCAGGAGCCGGAACGCCACGGTCCTCCGCCGCCTCCGCCTGGTCCTCCGCCGTACCCTCAGGCGCCGCATCTCTACGGCCACCCTCCCGCCGGGCGGCCCCAGGGTCCGGGACCCTATGCGCCCTCTGGGCCCGGGGCGGCGCCGTGGGGGAACCCCTACGCTCAGGGGCAGCACCCTGCGCCGCAGCACCCTGCGCCGCAGCACTCGACTCACCACCCGTCGCCGTTCCCCCCTCAGCCGCCGGCCCAGACGCTCCCGGACCCGAAGGACCGGTACTCGCGCGGCATCTGGCGGCAGCCGGACTCCCGGCCCGGTCGCTTCCTGTGGTGGGACCTGCTGCCGACGGTGCCGTATCTGGCCATCATCCTCGGCGCGAATCTCGTCACCATGATGTTCTTCCCCGGTGGGGACGAGGTCACGCTGACCAGCGCGGAATCGCGTCAGGAGTTCCTCATCAACGGGCTGATCTTCGGTTCGCTGACGGTGCTGATCCTGGCCGTCGCGGGCAAGGCCCTGTGGCGCTCACTGGTGGTCTTCACCCACCACGCCTTGGCCTGGCTGAAGATCTTCCTCATCCCCGCGATGTGGCTGTCCATCGTGGTCCTCAATGTGATGCTGATGGCCCTGATCATGACGGTCACGGGGCAGGAGCCTGAGACCAGCGCCAATCAGGCCGGCATCGAGGCGATGCTGCAGGCCGTCCCGTTCTGGGCGGCTCTGCTGGTGCTGGGGCTGCTCGGTCCGCTCGTGGAGGAGTACATCTTCCGTCACCTGCTGATCGGCAAGCTCTCCCGGCATCTGAACATCTGGCTCTGCGCGTTGATCTCCGTGCTGCCGTTCGCGCTCATCCACGTCTCCTCGGAGATCATCTCCGGAGACCTGATGGGCGTGCTGACCACCGTGGTGCCGTATCTGACGATGTCGATCATCTTCACCCTGGCCTACATCTTCTCCGGCCGGTCTCTGCTGTTCGTCTGGTTGGTGCACGCGTTCAACAACTGCATGGCCGTCACCCTGCAGTACTGGCTTTCCCCGTTGCTGGAGGACATCGACGGCCTGGAGCCCACCGGCGTGATCCCGGCCCTCCTCCAGGCGGCCGCCGTGCCGCTGGGCGGGGCATGATCGCCTCCCCATGAAGGAGCTCACCACCGACCCGCGGCCCCTGCCGCGGCAGATCCTGGCCCTGGCCGTCCCCGCCCTGGGGGCGCTGGTGGCCGAGCCGCTGTTCCTGCTGGCTGACACCGCCATCATCGGCCGTCTCGGCGTCGACGAGCTCGCCGGCGCGGCCCTGGGCATCACCGTGATGCACACCGTCACCGGGCTGATGATCTTCCTGGCCTACTCCACCACACCGGCGGTGGCCCGTTACGTGGGTGCCGGGAAGCTGGCCAAGGCGCTGGCCGCCGGGCGGGACGGGCTCTGGCTCGCGCTGATCCTGGGCGTCGTACTGGCCGCCGCCGGCGTTGCGTTCGGGGAGGGCCTGCTGGCCTCCATGGGCAGCTCCGGGGAGATGCACAGCCATGCCTGGGACTACCTGGTGTGGTCCATGCCGGGGGTGCCGGCGATCCTGCTGGTCTTCGCCGCCACGGGGGTCCTGCGCGGCATGCAGGACACCACGACCCCGCTGATCGTCGCCGCCGCCGGGTTCGGCGCCAACATCGTGCTGAATCTGGTGCTGGTGCATCCGGTGGGGCTCGGCGTGGCCGGCGCGGCCATCGGCACCTCCATCGCCCAGTGGGGCATGGCGGCGGTCTACCTGGTGATCATCGTGCCCCGGCTGCGCGCCCAGGCGGTGTCGCTGGGGGTGGACCCGATCGGGCTGCGCCGTGCCTTCTCCGTGGGGTCCTGGATGATGCTGCGCACCGTCAGCCTGCGCGCGGCCATCGTGGCCACGGTGCTGGTGGCCACCGACCTCGGTCCGGACACCCTGGCCGCCCACCAGGTGACCTTCACAGTGTTCTCCACGCTGGCCTTCGTGCTGGATGCCCTGGCCATCGCCGCCCAGGCGCTCATCGGCAAGGAGCTGGGCGCCTCCCGCCTGGACGTCGCCCGGCGGCTCACGCGTCTCATGATCCTCTGGGGGCTGGGCTTCGGTGTGGTCACCGGAGCCGTGATCGCGGCGCTCGCGCCCGTCTCGGCGGGTCTGTTCACCCCGGACACCCACGTGGCGGCGATGATCACCGCCGCCCTGTTCGTCGTCGCGCTCGCCCAGCCGATCTCCGGCTACGTGTTCGTGCTCGACGGCGTCCTGATGGGCGCCGGCGATGTGAGATACCTCGCGATCGCGGGATTGGTGAACCTGGCGCTGTACTTCCCCGCCCTGTGGTGGATCTCCACCCGCGGGCTCACCGGAGTGGAGGCCGTGGTGTGGCTGTGGGTCGGCTACGCGGTGGTGTTCATCGGGGCCCGCGCGCTGACCCTCGGCTTCCGGGCCGCCGGTGGCCGATGGATGGTGGCCGGCGAGGTCCGCTGAGAGCTCGGCCGATCGGCTGAAGCCTCCGCGGACAGCGAGTAGACTCGCCTGCGTGCCAGTGAAGAGAATCCCCGCCCCCACCGCTGAAGCGCTGATCCGGCCGGTCTGGGTCCGCGCGGTCATCACCGCCGTCTTCGCCGCGGTGACCGTGTTCTGGCAGGACGAGACGCTCACCCTGCTCAAGGTCGCCGTGGCCGGCTACTTCGCCCTCGGCGCCACCGCCGTGTGGGACTACGCCAAGGACGAGGAGCTCGTGCCCGCCACAGTGCGCGGCCCGCTGGCCCTGGGCGCGGCGGCCTGGGTCCTCTCGGCCGTCGCAGTGATCTTCGTGGGCACGACGACGGCGGCCGCCGTCATCGCCGGTGTCGGTTTCGTGGCGATGGGTGTGGCCGAGCTGGTGGCCGGGATCCGCGGACGAGGGGCGTTCGTCCCGGCGCGCGACCAGCTGCTGCTCGGCGCCGTCGGGACCCTCACCGGGGCGGCGCTGCTGGTCGGCATGCAGCTCGACGTCCACGGCATCCTCGGCATCGCCGGCATGGGCGTGATCATCATGGCGGTGCTGCTGATGATCAGCGGCGGCGGCATGGTGCACGACGCCCGCCGCGGCCGGGACTGAGCACGACTCGCACGCGGTCTACTACACGGCGTAGAATGGCCGGGCGTCCGACGCGGACGCCGAGACCATCATCGGACGTCCTGGCAGACGTCCCCGTCTGACGAGGAACGAGGAGCCCTGTGGCAGAGGACAAGAAGGAGCGCCGCTCGCTGATCGAGTCGGTCAAGGCTCCGCTGATCTTCTCTGCGGCCCTGGCCTTCGTGGCCGGATTCGTCACCCTGATCTCCGCCTCCGGCGGCACGGACAACCCGGCCCGGGTGGACCTGGCGCTGATCGCGTTCGGCGTGGTGTTCATCGTCGCGCTGCTGGTGGTCTCCATGCTGCAGCTGGCCTCCCGGGACAATCCCGAGCACCTCTCCCAGGGGGCCGGGGTGAACCGGAAGTCTGAGGACCTCTACCGGCGGCAGGTGGCCGAGCGGCGTGCCGAAGCGGCCCGCAAGAAGGCCCAGGAGGCCCGTGAGGCCGAGGGCGACGAGCCGCGCTACGGCCGCGCCGAGGACGCCTGAGCGCTCGCACCGCCGTCGGGCTCTCGACACTGTCCGGCTCTCGACACTGCGGCGAGTTGGTCTGACGTTCCCCATACTCGGCTCGATCGACTCGAGTATGGGGAACTCTGGACCAACTCGCCGCAGCGGGGGACCGAGCGGGGGGAACCGCTCAGGCGCTCACTTCTTCGCCTTCTTCTTGTCCTTCTTCTTCTTGGACTTCTTGTCCTTCTTCTCGCGCTTCTCCATCAGCTCATCGCGCATCCGGTCGCGGAACTCCTTGGCCGCCACCGCGGACTCGGAGGTGGGTTCGTTGATCTGGGCCGCCTTCTCCGCCGCACTGGGCTTGGCCAGCGTGGCCGAGGGCTCCGCCGCTTCGCCGGCCAGCGCACGACGCCCGGCCTCCCGCAGGGCCGCCTGGCGGGCGCGGTAGGCCCGCACATGGGCCCGGTTGGCGCAGTTGCCGAAGTCGCAGAACAGCTTGGACCGGTTGCGCGTGAGGTCCACGATGACCGCGTCACACTCATCACCCTTGCAGGTGCGCATGCGGCCGGTCTCATCGTTGACCACCAGGAACTGGAGGGCGTCGGCGATGGCGGCCGTCATGACGTCGGCCAGCTGGGTGCTCACCGGGATCGGCACGGCACGGAACTGCGGTTCCTCGCCCCCCGAGGTGCGGACCACGCGAGTGCCCACTCCCTCCAGCAGCGTGTTGATCTTCTCCACCGGCTCCTTGGTGGTGATGGGGGCCGCACCCCAGATCTGGTGGACGGTGTCGCGCAGGTCGCGGACGGAGTCCACCTGGGCGCGGTCAAGGGTCGACGTCGGCCACTTCAGCTCCGAATCCTGGGAGGACAGGAACTTGCGCAGGCTCTCGATGCTGGTCAGCTGATCGGGTGAGGCCTGGGCGCTGTGAAGCCCCTCAGAGGTGTTCATGAGGTTGACGGCCGCCGTCAGGGTGCGATTGATCTCTGCGTGGAACATGCAGTGTTCTCCTGACAAGGTATGCGGGCGCAGGGGCCGGAAACGGCGGCCCCTGACCCTGGTGCAACGGGTCCTCCCAGTGTAACGATGTGACGCGTTGACGGGCTGAATGTGATGGAACTGTCACAATGTCCCCGCCCGTCCCGCGCAGTTGCCTTGTGCAACGAGGTTCGTCAGGGTGGGTCCTGTGCCCGTCAGGAGGAGGCGAAGCGGTCATGCAGCCGCTGCAGGGAGGCGCGGATGCCGCCGTCGTTCTCCCGGTGGACGCCGGCGATCTCCAGGGCCTTCCGCAGGGGAGCGGCCTGGCCGCTGAAGTCGTAGGACTCGGTGACGAGCGTGCCGCCGTCGTCAGCCGGCTCCACCTCCCAGCGCCAGCGGTGTCCGCCGGGATGCCGCCACTCCACCACCCGATGCGGCTGGGCCCGGGTGGTGTGCATGGTGATCGCGTAGGGGATGCCGTACTTGCGCATGTCCACGCGGAACCTGTCGCCGGGCTGCAGCTCGCGCGGCCCGATCGCCGTGGTGCGCACCGTCCCTGAGCCGTCGAGCTCATGATGACGGTGCGGGTTCGCGATGATCGCGTACAGCTCCTCGGCCGAGGCCTCCACACGGATGCAGTGGGCGATCACCTGCGGTCCGCGCTCCACCGGTTCAGGGGTCATGCTCATGGTGCGCCAGTCTACGGCGAACCGGGGTGTGGGCGTGCGCCGCGTCATCTGCGGTTGCATCCGCGCACCGGGCAGGTGAATCTGGTGGAGAGCATCGGCGTCGACACGGTCGGGAGGGTCTTGGAACGATGGCACGGTCCCGCAGGTGGCAGGTCCGCCTGGATGACGACGCCGCCGAGACCGGCGAGCTTCCCGAGGTCACCGACACCACTCCCACCCACGGTGCGGCGCGGCGTCTGGCGGCCTTCGCGGCCAGCGAGGAGGCCGCCCACCCGGCTACCACCACCCCGGAGCAGCGGGAGTCTCAGGCGAAGCTGCAGGTGCTCATCGAATCCCGGGCCATCTGGAGCGCCATCATCGGCGGAGTCCTGGGGCTGGGATTCGGCCTGGTGGTCTTCCCCGGGGAACGGCCCGCGCTGGCGGGTGACGGGTCCATCCAGTTCTTCGGCGCGATCGTCGGTGGGGTGACCGCCGGACTGGCGTTCCTGCTGGGCTATTCCCTCAACGCCCGTATGGCCAACATCTGGCTGGGGGAGCGGCCCCGGATCCGGCAGCTGCTGGACACGGTCTCGCTGTTGGTGGTGCACTCATCCATCGCCGTCATGGGCGCCCTGGGCCTGTTCCGCGTGTTCCAGGAGGCCTTCGTGGGACTCACGGTGGACTACATCGCCGGCGCGGTGCTGCTGTGCATCGTCGGTGCGGTGGCCGCCTACTTCAGCTTCAACTCCGGCGCCCGCATCAACGCGTTCTCCCTGTCCACCCTGCTGGGGGTGTTCATGGCCTCCGGTGTGCTGGTGTCGATGCTGTTCGCAGAGAACCCGTTCTGGTGGCATGTGATGTTCTCCGAGCTCGGCACCGGACAGGCCGGACTGACCTCCTTCTGGACGTTCAACACCACCCTCGTCGTCTCCGGAGCGATCATCACCACGCTGACCGCGTTCATCACGCGGGACCTGGAGACCTGGGCCGAGCATGCCCGACGGCGGCACGTCCGCAGGCTGCAGCACGAACGGGAGGCCCGGCGCGCGGTCCGCGGAAAGGTGCCCCTGACCCTGCCGCTGCGGCAGGCCGTGAGCAGACACATCCGCTCCCCGCGCATCCGGATGGTGCGGATCGGAATGATCGGCATGGGGGCCTCGCTGGCCGGAGTGGGGCTGGTGCCGGTGAACCTGCACAATGAGGTCCACGCGACCTTCACCGCCCTGTTCGGGCTGTTCTTCCTGATGCTGCTGATCGGCATGCCCTACTGGCTGCCCGGCTTCCCCCGCACCTTCTACCTGCTGAGCATCATCGCCGCCGGAGTGCTGCTCTTCGCCGGGAGCCTGTGGTGGCCTATCGGGTACTACAACCTGACCTCTCTGGAGCTGATCGGGGCCGCGATCCTGTTCTCCTGGCTGATCGTGTTCATCCGCAACATCGCCGCTGTGGTCGCGGAGCTGCAGGGTGAGGCGGATGCCGCCCGGCATCTGCCGGACGAGGAGCGGTCCGCGGGCGGCGGCTGAACGTCGCCTTCGGCCCAGGTGTCGCCAGTGGGCTGGCAGCGGGGCTGGTGCTCGCTGGGTGCCGAGGCCGCCGGCTCGGCCCCGGAGATCTCACCCCCAGAGCCCGGTGAAGTGCGCCACTGAGAGCAGCAGGGCCGCGCCGCTGGCGGCCACGGAGACCCCCAGCAGCCGGTGCGAGCCGTCCTTCCAGGTCAGCGCGCAGATCACCAGAGTGCCCAGGGCGACGGTGATCGCGAAATGCGGCATCCAGAACACCGTGCCGACGGCGATCAGCGAGGCGATCACCGGCAGCAGGGAGCCGGTCGGACGCGGTGAGGCGGTGGCGTGGGGAGTGTTCTCCGGGGTGCTCATGGGCACGACTCTAGAGCACTGGCCGGGCCTGTCTCCCGGCGCCAGGAGAAGCGGCCGGGTCACGGCACCGGTGACCCGGCGGCCAGACCGCGTTCGGCGGCCGAGGCCCGGACGGCGTCGATCACCAGTTCGAGGGAGCGTCGGGTCTGGGCGGTGCTGCGGTGAGCGATCGACACGGTACGCAGCACCGGCTCGGTCAGCGGTACGACGTCGACGCCGTCGGGCACCGAGTCCAGGACCAGGTCTGAGACCAGCGTGACCCCCAGGCCCCCGGCCACCATCGCCAGGGCCGTGGTCTGCTCCTCCACCTGGTGGACGATGCGCGGTTCGAAGCCATGGCGCCGGCAGGCGATGCGGATGGCCCGTCCGAAATGGGACGTCGGCCCCGCCAGCACCCAGGGGTGGTCGGCGAAGGCGGCCAGCGAGACCGGAGGCTCCGGCGTCGCGCCCGAGGTGACCGCCGCATGCAGGCGCTCCACCGCGATGACGTCCCGGACCAACCCCGGATCCCAGGGCAGGGCGTAGTCGGAGTACTCGATCACGAAGGACAGGTCCAGGCTGCCGTCCAGCACCGCGCTCGCCGTGGCCTCCGGAGGCAGCTCCACCGTGCGCACCTCGATGCCGGGGTGCTCCTCGGTCAGGCGGGTCAGCGCGGTCGGCAGCAGGCCCGAGGCCACCGAGGCCCACACACCCACCCGCAGGCGCGAGGTCACGCCGCCCTGGGCCTGTTCCAGCGCCATCTCGGCATCCTCGACGGCGCCCAGGATGTCCTCGGCGTGCTCGGCCAGCACCGCTCCCAGCTCGGTGAGCCTGATTCGGCGGCCGAGGCGCTCGAACAGCGAGGCCCCCACCTCACGTTCCAGCTGCGCCAGCTGCTGGGAGACGGCCGAGGGGCTGTAGTGCAGACGCGCCGCCACCCCGGTGACCGTCCCACGCCGCTGCAGCTCGCGCAGCATCCGAAGTCGACGCAGTGACAGCTCCATGCGGTCAGCGTACCTGCGCGACCCCTATTCAGGACCCCTCTGCGGCCCTGGGCCATGGCGCGCTGAGGAGGGGTGACCGTCCCAGTTCACAAAAGCTGCAAGGTCCTGTGCATGAACCCGCATGGTCAGGCTATAGACCCCGGCATGCCCGGGGGCCCACAGTGAGAGTACTGGTGCAGGACCGCCGGACGGCGGCCACTTGACGCCACAACATCCGTAGATCTGGAGGTGATCGTGGTGACTCTCGACACGCGGTGGCAGACCCCCGCAGATGATGGACAGGACGTCCTCGGCCTCGGCGTCGAGCAGGCGCCGCGGGACACCGAGCCGTATCGCAGGATCCACTGGACCGACCCCGTCACCGGGGCACAGGGCCACCTGGTGGTCCACTCGCTGGTCGGCGGCCTCGCCACCGGCGGCACCCGGATGCGCAAGGGGTGCACGCTCCACGAGGTGGAGGACCTGGCGCGTGGCATGTCCGCCAAGACCGCGGTGTTCGGGCTGCCGGTCGGCGGAGCCAAGGGCGGCATCGACTTCGACCCCACCGACCCGCGCGCCCCGGAGGTGCTGGCCCGCTTCTTCGCCGAGATGAAGCCGTGGCTGGACGCGCACTGGGTCACCGCCGAGGACCTGGGGGTCACCCAGCAGCGCATCGACGAGGCCTTCGCCGCCGTCGGGCTCGGTCAGAGCTTCCACGCCGCCATCCAGCGGTCCACGGATCCTCAGGCCACCCTGCAGCGGGTGCGTGCGGGCCTGGAGATCCGCACCGACGACGGCTGCATCCTGGGTGACGTGATCGGCGGCTACGGCGTGGCCGAGGCCTGCCTGGGCGTGGTGCAGCACCGTGGCTGGAACCGCGCCACCACCGACGTCGCCGTCCAAGGTGTGGGCACGATGGGCGGGGCTGCTGCCTACTACCTGCACGGTGCCGGCGTGCGTGTGGTGGCCCTGGCCGACGTCCAGGGCACCCTCTACGACCCCTCCGGACTCGACGTCCCCGCCCTGCTGGACCTGCGGGACGACTACGGGGTCATCGACCGGGCCGGGGTCCCCGCCCATGTCACCCAGCTGCCGCGCGAGGCGGTGCTGGCCACCGACGCGGACATCTTCGTCCCGGCCGCGATCTCCTATGCGGTGCGGCCCGAGAACGCTCAGGACGTCGTCGCCTCAGTGATCGTGGAGGCCGCCAACACCGGCGTCACCCGGGAGGCCGAGGAGCTGCTGGCCCGCCGCGGGGTGATGGTCATCCCGGACGTGGTGGCCAACACCGGCGCCGCCGCCTGGGCCTGGTGGATGCTGTTCGGAGAGGTCGGCACCGACCCGGAGGACTCCTTCCAGCGGCTGCACCTGGAGATGCGCGCCAAGGTGGCCCGGCTGCTCGCCGAGGCCGACCGGGCCGGCGTCTCCCCGCGGGACACCGCGTGGGACATCGCCGGGGTCAACCGGGCCGCGATGCAGAACCGCCCGCCGGCCTACATCCCCTGAGGCTGGCAGTGGTACGGCTGGGGCTGCTGCGGCTGGGGCTGGTGCGGCTTCGCTGATGGAAGGCGTCACCGGCCGGGACTAGTCTGGAGCCATGGCACAGACTCCGTCCGAGACTCCGGCTGGCGCGACGGCGCGCCCCCACCCCGCGGTGGACCGGGTCACCGCCGAGCTGACGCGGCTCGGCGTCACCCCGGAGGTCCGGTGGTTCGACGACGCCGTCACCACGGCGCAGGCCGCCGCCGACGCCCTGGGCATCGACGTCGGCCAGATCGCCAACTCGCTGATCTTCCTGCGCGATGACGTCCCCATCCTGGTGATGACGTCCGGGGCGCACCGGGTGGACACCGACTGGCTGGGGGAGCGGCTCGGCGGCACGATCAGCCGCGCCCCGAAGGACCGGGTGAAGCAGGCTACGGGCCAGACCATCGGGGGTGTCGCACCGGTGGGCCACCCGGCACCGGTGCCGACCTTCGTGGACACCAGGCTGGCCGAGCACGAGGAGATCTGGGCCGCGGCAGGTCACCCCCGCACGGTCTTCCGAACCACCTGCGAGGAGCTGCTGAGGATCACCGGAGGCACCCCGGTCTCCGTGCGCCCGGCGGCCGGTCAGCCAGAGGCGGGCGCCTGAGATGGCCGCACGTCGTGGCGCGCGCCGTGCCGCCGTCGTCGGCTCCGGACCCAATGGGCTGACCGCGGCCTGCGTGCTGGCCCGCGCCGGCTGGGAGGTCACCGTCTATGAGGCCGCCGACGAGCCCGGCGGAGCGCTGCGCTCGGCCGAGCTGCTGGGCCCGGGTGTGGTCAGCGACCTCGGCGCCAGCGTGCACCCCTTCGGTGTCGGGTCCCCGGCCTTCGAGGAGCTGGATCTGACCGCCCACGGGCTGGAATGGATGCAGCCGGGCATCCAGGCCGCCCACGTCCTCGACGACGAGCCGCCGGCCCTGCTGCACAGCTCCCTGGAGCAGACCGCCGCCGAGCTCGGTGTGGACCACGACGCCTGGCGCCGGATCATCGGGCCGGTGGCCGCCCATTGGGAGGAGGTGCGGCGCGCCGCCATGGCCCCGGCGGTCCAGACCCTGCAGCATCTCGGCCGCGACTCCGCGCCCACCCGGATCGGCGCCCTGGCCCGGCTCGGGCTCGTCGGCGCCTGGCCCGCCGACGTCGCCGCCCGATGCTTCCGCACCCCGCGCGCCCGGGCGCTCTTCGCGGGCATGGCCGCCCACTCCACGGTCCCGTTCTCGCATCCGCTGACCGCCGCGTTCGGGGTGCTCTTCAGTGCGGCCGGACACGGCACCGGCTGGCCCGTGGCCCGTAGAGGGTCCCAGGGCATCGTCGATGCGCTGGTCTCGGTGCTGCACGCCGCCGGCGGGCGGATCGAAACCGAGTTCGAGGTCACCGGCGTCCGGCGGGTCCCCGGACGGCACCGGGCCGCCCACCGGATCAGCGGGCGCCGCTCCGGCAGCGGTTCCGGCCGCGCCGTCGTCGCGGAGGAGCCGGCCGACGTCGTCATCGCGGACCTGACGCCCGCCCAGCTGCTGCGTCTCGAGGGACTGGAGCTGCCGGTCCGGTACCGGCGCGCCCTGAGCCGCTGGACGTACGGGCCGGCGATCGTGAAGATCGACTATCTGATCAACGGGCCCATCCCCTGGCGGGACCCGGAGGTGGCTCGCGCGGGGACCGTGCACCTGGGCGGATCCCATGCACAGATCGGCGCCGCCGAGGCCGCCGCTGCGCGCGGTGTGCTGCCCGGACGGCCCTATGTGCTGCTCGCCCAGCCGTCCGCGGCGGACCCGTCCCGCGCGCCGGCGGGGCAGACGGTGGCGTGGGCCTACGCCCACGTCCCGCACGGCCTGGCCGGGGGAGCCGCAGACCGGGCGGCGTCGATGATCGACGCCGAGATCGCCGCCGCCGCGCCCGGGTTCCGGGAGGCGGTGCGCGCCCGGACGGTCTGGACGCCGCAGGACCTGGAGGCCTTCGACGCCAACCTGGTGGGCGGGGCGATCAGCGGCGGCATGCCCACGCTTCGCCAGTTCGTGGCCCGACCGGCCCTGCGCTGGGACCCCTACAGCACCGGGGTCGAGGGTGTGTGGCTCGGTTCCTCGTCCACCCCGCCCGGAGGAGGGGCCCACGGCATGAGCGGCTATCACGCCGCGCAGGCGGCGCTGCGCGAGCATGGGTGAGGAGGAGCGCATGAGCCACGACGTCGAGGAGATCCTGACGGAGCTGCAGCAGCTCGCCGAGGACGAGGAGTGGGAGAAGACTCGGCGCCGCGTCCCCGAAGAGCTGGAGATCGTCGGGGTGCGGATGAAGCACGTCTTCGACCTCGCGGCCCGGGTGGAGCGCCAAAGGCAGCCCGTCGGCGACCTGGTTCCGCAGCTGCTCACCTGTCCCGACTACGAACGCCGGATGGTGGGGATCAGCATCCTGGACTTCCGGGCCCGCCGTCGGCTGACGGCGCAGGAGCGTGCCGAGCTGGCGGGCATCTACCTGGACCACCACGACCAGCTCGTGGTCTGGGACCTGGTGGACCGGGCGGCGCCGCGGGTGATCGGCGCCCACCTTTCTCTGGACCACCCGCCGGAGGCTCGTCGCGCCCAGCTGGTCGCGCTGGCCGACTCACCGGACCCGATGCGCCGCCGGACCGCCGTCACCGCCACGTTCTGGATGGTCCGCCAGGGAGACTGCGACGACGCCCTGCATCTGGCCGAGCGTCTGGCGGCGGACACCTCGGAGCGGGTCGCCCAGCCGATCGGCACGGCGCTGCGGGAGGTCGGGAAGGTGGATCAGGACAGGCTCGTCGCGTTTCTGCGAGAGCAGGCGAGCCGCCTGCAGCGGGTGAGCATCCGGTTCGCCGTGGAGCGGCTGCCGCAGGAGCTGCGGGAGGAGTTCGTGCCGCCGCGGCGATGATCAGCCGCCGAAGGCCAGCAGGCCCGCCACCACCAGCATGGTCACGCCGACGCCGGCGTCGATGACCTGCCAGGTGCGCGGCCGGTTCAGCAGCCCGGCCAGGGCGGAGCCGCCGTAGCCCAGCAGGGTGAACCACAGGCAGGAGGCGCCCAGCGCGCCGGCGGCGAAGAACCACTTCTCCGCGCCGAACGAGTTGGCCATGGTGCCCAGCACCACCATGGTGTCCACCCAAGCGTGCGGGTTCAGCACGCTCACCGTCAGGCCGGTCCCGACGACGGCGCCCACGGTGCTCAGCGGACGGGCGCGGCGGCGTGTGCGCCCCTTCTGCGCCTTCCGCTCCACGCGCGGCAGCGTCGCGGTGGTCGTGGCCGGCTCTGAGGAGGTGCCGCCGTGCTCGCCGGTGCCGTGCCCGCCCGGGACCCGGCCGGCGGACCGCTCGGCTTCGGCGTCAGGCTGGCCGGCGTCGTCGCTGTCCAGCCCTGTGCGGGCCGTGGCCGCCGAGGCGAAGGACCGCCAGGCGAACCACAGCAGGTAGGCCACCCCGGCCCAGCGCAGCACCTGCAGCAGCCAGGGAGCGTGCTCCAGGATGGCCCCCACCCCGGCGGTGCCGAGGCCGATCAGCAGCAGGTCGCCGACCACGCAGCACAGCACCGCCAGGCCCACGCGATCGCGCAGCAGGCCCTGGCGCAGGAGCCAGGCGCTCTGCGGGCCGATCGCGACGATGAGGGCGAGGCAGGTGAGGAATCCAGTCAGCAGCACGGTCATGGTGACCATGCTCCTGGGAATCAGGCATCCGCACCAGCGCATGATTCTTCATCATCTGAAGGGATCCTTCAGATGTGACGCGTATCATCGACGTCTATGAACACCGATCATCTTCGGGCCTTCGTGCTGGCCGTGGACGAAGGCACCTTCGAGGCGGCCTCGGCGCTGCTGGGGATCTCCGGCTCCGCCTTCTCCCAGCGGATCAAGGCGTTGGAACGGGAGGTCGGGCAGGTGCTGCTGACCCGCACCATCCCGGTGCGCACCACCGACGCCGGGGCGGTGCTGCTGCGCACGGCTCGGCAGATGATGCTGCTGGAGGACGAGGCCCGGCGCAGTCTGGGCTTCCGCGGTGAGGCCGCCGAGGTGGTGACGCTCTCGGTGGCGGTGAACGCGGACTCGCTGTTCACCTGGTTCCAGCGGGTGCTGCAGGAGGCCGCCACCTGGGACGACGTCGAGCTCCATGTGCACGCCGAGGACCAGGAGCACTCCCATGAGCTGCTGCGCAACGGCACGGTGGTGGCCGCGGTGGCCGAGACTCCGGTGCCGGTCTCCGGCTGCCGGTCCACCGCGCTGGGGACCATGCGGTATTGGCCGGTGGCCAGTGAAGAGCTGCTGGACCGGCATCGGCGTTCCGACGGCGTCGTCGACTGGGAGCGCGTCCCGCAGGTGGACTACAGCATCCGGGACTCGCTGCAGCGCAGCGGGCTGCGCCGGTTGGGCGTCACCCCGCGGGTGACGCATCTGATCCCGTCGGTGGAGGCCTACAATGCCGCCGTCGCCCACGGGCTGGGCTGGGGGATGATCCCGGAGGGGATGATGCCGCCCGGGGTGATGGAGGGTGAGCATCCGGATCTGCTGGTGGTCCAGGAGATCGGACCCACCGAGGCGCATCTGCACTGGCAGCGCTGGACCACCGGGACGCCGGCGCTGGACCGCCTCACCGAGAGTGTTCGACGTGCGGCGGCGCGCATGAAGTGAGGGTGAACAGAGTTGACCCCGGAGCGATGGTCGGAATCCACGCACTGAAGCGAGGTTTAGCGACCAGCCCTCCGGGGTCAACGGATGTGGGAGATCAGCGGGAGCTGGGGGCACCGCTGGGTGCGGTGGCCCGGCGCGGACCACGACGGCGGCTGCTCGGCTGGGAGCTGGGGCCGGCCTCGGCCTGGCGTCGGGCGCCCTGGGCGGGGCGCGACTCCTGAGGGGAAGCGTGCGAGGGTCCGGACTGGGCGCCGGAGCGGCCCCGTCCGCCCGAGCTGCGTCCGCCCGAGTCCCGTGCTCCGGAGCGAGCCTGCTGGCCGCCACGTCCACCCTGGCCGCCACGTCCGCCGCGACCGTTCTGGCCGCCACGTCCGTTCTGTCGGCCGCGACCGCCCTGGCCGCCGCGTCCGCCCTGCGGGGCGGGCGCCGGCTCCACGGGGGCGGCGATCTCGCCGACCAGCTCGGCCACGGCCTCGGAGTCCGGGGACACCCGCTGCGGGGTGACCTTGATGGCGGCCTTCTTCAGCAGCGTCTGGGTGTCCCGGCGCTGTTCGGGCAGCATCACGGTGGCCACGTCGCCGGCGCTGCCGGCGCGGGCGGTGCGGCCGGAGCGGTGCAGGTACGCCTTGTGCTCGGCCGGCGGGTCCACGTGGACCACCAGCTCGATGCCGTCCACGTGCACGCCGCGGGCGGCGACGTCGGTGGCCACCAGCACCTGGACGCCGCCCTGGCCGAAGGCGGCCAGGTTCCGGTCGCGCTGGTTCTGGGAGAGGTTGCCGTGCAGGTCCACGGCCGGGATGCCCTGGCCGGTCAGCTGCTTGGCGAGCTTCTTGGCCTGGTGCTTGGTGCGGGTGAACAGGATGCGCTTGCCCGTGCCGGAGGCCAGGGTGCGCACCAGGTCCTTCTTCTCGTCGGGGTCGACCTCGAAGACGTGGTGGGTCATCGCGGAGACGTGCGAGGTGGGGTCGTCCACGGAGTGGAGGATCTGGTTGTGCAGGAACTGGCGGACCAGCTTGTCCACGCCGTTGTCCAGCGTGGCGGAGAAGAACATCCGCTGGCCGTGCTCGGGGGTCTTCTTCAGGATGCGGGTCACGCCGGGCAGGAAGCCGAGGTCGGCCATGTGGTCGGCCTCGTCCAGCACGGTGACCTCGACGGCCTCGAGGCTCAGGGCCTGCTGCTGCAGGAGGTCCTCCAGGCGGCCGGGGCAGGCGACGACGACGTCGACGCCGGCGTTGAGCGCGTCGACCTGGCGCTTCTGGCTGATGCCGCCGTAGATGGTGGTGGTGCGCATGCCGTAGGCGGCGGCGAGGGGCTGCAGCACGGCGTCGATCTGGGTGGCGAGCTCCCGAGTGGGGGCCAGCACCAGTCCGCGGGGGCGGCGCGGACGACGGCGGGAGGCCGCGTCGTCGGTGCCCAGGCGGGCGATCATCGGGATGGAGAAGGCCAGCGTCTTGCCGGAGCCGGTCTTGCCGCGGCCGAGCACGTCGCGGCCGGCCAGGGTGTCGGGCAGGGTGTCCTGCTGGATGGGGAAGGCGGTGAACTTGCCTTCGGCTGCCAGCGACCGCACGAGGGGGGCGGGCACGCCGAGGTCAGTGAACGTGGTGTGTGACAAAGCGGTGTCGGGGCCTTTCATGGCGCCAGACGGCGGCGGCCCTGCGGTCCGGAGGACGGCGAGCGGCAGCTCTGGCTGAGGGGGCGGGAACACCGGTCGGTGCTCTCGTTCGCCGCTAGAGAGAGGCTTCTTCGGCCGTGGACCGTGATGGCTCCAGAGGGCGAGGCGTCCTGGCGACGCAGGGAACCCATGAGAGGTTCGCAAGGATTCCCACTGTACCTGCTCGGACCCTGGAGCAGCGATTCGTGCGTCTGGCGAGGCGTTCGAGTATGAATTTCAAATTTTGAGGAATGGAGGTGCGGCTCCTGTGGTTGTGCCTGCCATGACCACCTCGAACACTCCCCGCAGCGACCTCCAGGCCAGCGCCGACGTCGGCGGCCCCGACCGCTCCACCGAGCGGCAGGCGCCCCATGTCGAACTGGGACTGCATACTTTCGGCGACGTCACCGAGAGTCCCGACGGCACCCGTCGGCTCTCCCAGCCTGAGGTGCTGCGCAATGTCCTGGCCGAGGCGCGGTTGGCCGATTCGGTCGGCGTCGACGTCTTCGGTGCCGGTGAGCACCACCGTCCCGACTACGCGATCTCCGCACCGGACGTGGTCCTGTCCGCCATCGGCGCCGTCACGGAGCGGATGAAGCTCATCTCCGCGGTGACTGTGCTGTCCTCTGACGATCCGGTGCGTGTCTATCAGCGCTTCGCCACGATCGACGGGCTCACCGGAGGCCGGGCCGAGGTGTCTCTGGGGCGGGGATCGTTCATCGAGTCCTATCCCTTGTTCGGCTACGACCTGTCCGACTACGAGACGCTCTTCGAGGAGAAGGCTGAGCTGTTCACCGCCCTGCGCTCGGAGGGTCCGGTCACCTGGAGCGGCGCCACCCGATCGGGGCTGAAGGCGCAGCGGGTGTTCCCCACCACCGATCACGAGTTCGGCCTGCCCACCTGGGTGGCCGTGGGTGGGACCCCGGCCTCGGTGGTGCGGGCCGCGCGCCTGGGCGCCGGGCTGGAGCTGGCCATCATCGGTGGCGCGCCTGGGCGGTTCGCCCCGCTGGTGGAGCTCTACCACAAGGCCCTGCGCGAGTTCGGGCAGGAGGGTCCGCGGCGCATCGCCGTGCACTCGCACGGCTTCGTGGCCGAGACCGACCAGCAGGCGCGTGACACCTTCTACCCCTCCTGGGCGGACTCCATGGAGAAGCTCGGCGCCGAGCGCGGCTGGGGCACCGGCCGCCCGGGGCGCGACCAGTTCGACCAGGAGGTCGAGCACGGGTCGCTCTACGTCGGCTCTCCGGAGACCGTGGCGGCCAAGATCGTGAAGACCGTGCGGCTGCTCGGGGCCTCCCGCTTCGGCATGAAGTACGGCAACGGGTCCCTGGCGCATGAGCACATGATGCAGGCCGTGGAGCTCTATGGGGCGAAGGTCAGGCCGCTGGTGCTCGAAGCGCTCGGTCAGTGACGCCGCTGGTGCCGGAGCGGCGACATCGCTGCCGGCACTCGCTAGGCTCGTAGTCGTGCCCGGCTGACGGGCGCGGACACGACGGCGGCGCACCACCACAGGGAGGCGAGCATGGCCGAGCAGACCCCCGAGGGCGTCTCAGCACGTGACGCGGAGGATCAGGGCGGACAGGACCAGCACGGGCAGCAGGAGACGTCCAATCAGGGTCAGCGCACGCAGCACGAGGCCGAGCCCTCGGCCGAGGCGGAGGAGAAGCCGACCCTGGCGATCTACTCGGACCCGGGCCGCACCTCGATGCACGTGCGCAGACTCCTCGAAGGGCGCACGCCCTGGGGTGAGGACCATGAGATCACCCACCAGCAGCTGCTGCTGCCGCTGCGCAGCGACGGCACGCTGGACCTGGACGAGGTCAGCCGGTGGGCGGAGGAGGACGGCAGTGAGATCACGATCGTCGTCACCGAGATTCCGCGCCTCGAGGACGGGCTGACCAAGTCCGTAGAGCTGGACTTCGAGAGCAGGCTGGCCGTCATCTCCATGGCCAGCCTCGGGCCGATCGCGGTCATGCGCTCCCTGCGCCGGGAGGCGGACCGTGCCGTCGAGGCGCTGGCCCACCAATCCGTGGAGGAGGCACGCGCCAAAGGAGGGCACGGGGTCCGGCTGGAGGAGGGCCGGGAGGGCCAGCGGGCCTACATCACGCCGCAGCACTCGCTGCCGGGACGGGTCTGGATGACCCTGGGCATGGTGTCCAACAATGAGCCGCTGCTCTCCCTGCCGCGGCTCTCCGGCGTCTTCGCAGCGGCCTGCGCCACTGGAGCCTTCGGCATCTTCTACGACTCCATCTGGGACATGGCGATCAGCCTGCCCGGCTGGCGGCTCGCGATCATCTCCTGCGCCGGGGTGGCCTTCCTGGTGCTGTGGCTGATCACCCGGAATCGCCTCTGGGACCGGCCGTCCGCCGTCGGGGGCAAACGCCTGGCACTGATGTACAACACCTCGACTGTGATCAGCCTGCTGGTCAGCGTGCTCTCGCTGTATGCGCTGCTCTACCTCGGGGTGCTGGTGATCTCGCTGGTGCTCATCGAGCCCGGCTATATGGCGGAGAGCCTGCAGGTGGAGGCGGCGTTCTCCAACTATCGGGACATCGCGTGGCTGGCGGCTTCGCTGGGGACCTTCGCCGGGGCGATCGGTTCCAACTTCGACGACGATTCCGACCTGCGCAACCTCACCCAGGGGACCCGGGAGCGGCAGCGCTACCCCCGCGACGAGGAGCAGCAGTGAGGCGGGGCCAGGGTCCGCTCAGCTGATCGCCTCGCTCAGGTGATCAGCTGCAGGAAGCCCAGGCCCAGCAGGCCGAAGCCCGCACCCCAGAGGATGACGGAGACCAGCATCCACAGCATGACCGCCTGCCGGGAGGCGCCCAACGAGACCATCAGCGGCGCGGTCACCTGGGAGGGCAGGGCCAGCGGCCCCAAGATGGAGACCCCCGGCACGCCGAAGCGGTTGAAGATCCGCATCACCCGCTCACGCTTGGCGGTCTTCTTGGTGTCGGCCGCCTCCGGGTCGCGCTTCTTCAGCACCGAGCCGCGCACCCAGTGCGCCGCGTAGACGACCAGAGCCAGGGAGAGCATGTTCCCGACGACGGCGGCGACGATGGCCACGGCCGGGTGGATGCCGGCGAGCACGCCCAGGAACCCGCCGCCGTAGGACTCCACCATGGGGATCGCGGCGATGAGGATGATGCCCAGCCACTGCCAGGCCGGGTGCAGCGCCATCGTCCACGCCTGGAGTCGGCCGTAGAAGCTGTCCTCCGGGACCATGGGGACGGCGGTGTCGGCGACGGCGGCGCCGGCGTGGGTCAGGTCAGCGAGGGCGAGGATGTCCATGGCCCTCATCCTTCCGGACGGGTCGGCGGAGGGCATCATCCTGAAGAAGGATCATCCGGATGATCCGTCATCCGCTCCGCCCGGCGGCTCCCCCGGGTGTTCCGCTCAGCGCTTCACTCGGCGCTTCACTCAGTGATCCGCCCAGCGCCGGTAGAGCTCCGGGCGGCGGTCCCGCAGGTACCAGGGTCCCTCCGGCGCCTCCTCGGGAGAGCGTCCCCCCTGGGCGGGGCCGACCTCGGCGATCAGCAGCTCAGGTCCTGCACCCGCGGAGGCGAGCACCACGCCGTCGGGTCCGGCGACCACGCTGGCGCCGTCGAAGAGCAGCCCGTCCTCTATCCCGGCGTGGTTCGTGTAGGCCACGGTGAGCTGGTTCTCCAGGGCGCGGGCCGGGATCAGTGTGCCGGTGACCCCGGCGAAGCCCCCGGCCAGGGCAGTGGGGACCAGCACGACGTCGGCGCCGCGCCGGGCGAGCTCGCGCACCGTCTCCGGGAACTCGACGTCGTAGCAGACCACCAGCCCCAGCGTCAGACCGCTGAGCTCCGCCACCGGAGGGGCGTCCTCCCCGGGGACGAATGCGGCCTTCTCCTCGGGTCCGAAGAGGTGGATCTTGGTGTGGACGGCCAGGGTCTCGCCGTCGGGGGAGACCAGGATGCCCTGGATGGGCCGGGCCTCGGCCGGGCCGTCGCCGGGGAGACTGTGCACCAGCGCGATCCCCGCCTCGCGGGCGATGGTGGTGAGGCGCTCGCGGGCGTCGAGCACAGCCTCCGGCGTCACCGAGGCGCGGATCAGCGCCGGAGCGTACCCGGTGGCGAAGAGCTCCGGGGTGACCAGCAGCTCGGCGCCGGCGGCGCGCGCACGCTGGGCGGCGTCGGAGATCAGGCCCAGGTTGTGGTCGATGTCGAGCGGGACGGCGGTGTCCTGCAGCAGGGCGATGCGCATGCCTCCAGTGTGCCACCAGGGACCGTCGGGCGGCGCGCCGTGACGCGTGTGCTGTGACGCTTGACACAGCGATTCTGAGCGTTGATAGTTGGTCGGGAATGTTCAGTCCTGTTGGAATCGTGAGGTTGTGGAGGCGACTGTCCAGGGCCGCCTGACGGCACTGCCCCCTGACGGCACTGTTCCCTGACGGCTCGATCCCCTGAAGCACTGTGAGGTGACCGCTGATGACATCGCTCTCCCGCCGTCAGCTGCTCCGCGGCGGTCTCGGCCTCGGTCTCGGTGCCGGAGCGCTGGCGCTGTCCGGATGTGCGGTGCCCGGCACCACCTCCGTCAACGCCGAGCCCACCCGCCCGCCGGCCGGAGCAGGGAAGACTGTCACCCTCACCTACTGGGCGTGGCTGAAGGACCTCCAGCGGGTGGCCGACATCTGGAACGCCCAGAACCCCCACATCCAGGTGGAGATCGCCTGGATACCCGGCGGCAACGATGGCGGGTACCAGAAGCTCTACAGCGCGCTCGCCGCCGGTGCCGGGCCCGATCTGGCCCAGGTGGAGATGCACACCATCCCCGAGTTCCTGATGGTCAACGGGCTGGTGGACCTCAGTCGCTATGACGTGGCACAGCACGAGGGCCGCTTCGACCCCACCCTCTGGGGGCAGGTGAGCTTCGCCGGCGGCGTCTATGGGATCCCTCAGGACTCCGGTCCCACTGCCATGTATTACCGCCCCGACCTGCTGGAGGAGGTCGGCGCGGAGCCGCCGCAGACCTGGGAGCAGTGGGCCGGGGTCGCCGCCGAGGTCCGCCAGGCGGGCATGCATATGGACTCCTTCCCGCTGGCGGACACCTCCGTGTTCACCGCTCATGCCATGCAGGCCGGAGCCACCTGGTTTCAGGCGGAGGAGGAGGGCTGGGTCATCGACATGGCCGGGGAGCGCACCCTGGAGGTGGCCCGGTTCTTCGACGAGATCGTCGACGACGGCCTGGTCACCACCCAGCATCAGCCTTACAGCCCCGGCTGGTTCGCCGCCGCCGCGAACGACCAGATCGTCTCCCTGGCCTCCGCGAGCTGGGGCGACGCCCTGCTCTCCGGCGTCTCCGGGGCCGAAGGACGGTGGCGGGTCGCCCCGCTGCCCACCTGGCCCACCGGGTACGGCTCCTCGCATCTGGGCGGCTCCTCCACCGCCGTGCTGGCCCACAGCGCCCACCCCCATGAGGCCATGGAGTTCGCCGTCTGGCTCAACTCCAGCCCGGAGGGCATCGACGCGCTGATCGAGAACAGCGGCATCGGCTGGTCCACGAACCCCGATCACATCGGGACGCCGCGGGAGGGGGCCAGCGAGTTCTTCGGGGGACAGCACTACAACACCGAGGTCTTCGAGCCCGCCGCAGGTGATCAGAACGCGGACTGGCAGTGGTGGCCCATCACGCAGCAGACCTTCAACATCCTCGCCGACGAGTTCCGCGGCAAGGCCCGCGGCGCCTCCCTGGTGGACGCCGTCGTCCGTGCCGAGCAGAGCACCATGGAGGTCTTCGCGACCAAGGGGCTGACCATCCGGAGGGCAGAACGATGAGCACACCCACCACGACGACGGCGGCCCCCGACGTCGCCCGATCGGGTGTCAGGAGGCGTCCGAGCCCCACGGCGGTGGCGCCGTGGATCCTGGTCACCCCGTTCCTGCTGCTGTTCCTCTTCACCTTCGTGCTGCCGATCCTCATGGCGCTCGGGCAGAGCTTCACCCTGGTGGAGCGGGAGGGACTCTTCGGCGAGGAAGGGGTCACCAGCACCTTCGCCTGGTTCGAGAACTACCGGCTGGCCCTGGCCGACGGGCAGTTCATCGCCTCCATCGGACGGATGCTGCTCTTCGGCGTGGTGCAGGTGCCGATCATGATCACCCTGGCCACCGTGCTGGCGCTGCTGCTGGAGTCGGCCTCGGCCCGCTGGCCGGGCTTCTTCCGAGCGGCCTATTTCATGCCCTACGGCGTGCCCGGGGTGTTGGCCACCATCCTGTGGTCATTCCTCTACGTCCCGGGGCTGAGCCCCATCGTCGACACCGCCCATGCCTGGTTCGGACTGGAGATCGACTTCCTGGGTGCGGGCACCGTGCTGTGGTCCATCGCGAACATCGTGACCTGGACCTACACCGGCTACAACATGCTGATCATCATCGCTCAGCTCAAGGCGATCCCGCCCGAGCTCTACGAGGCCGCGCGCGTGGACGGCGCCGGGCCCGCCCGCCTGGCGTTCAGCATCCAGCTGCCGCTGATCCGCCCCGCCCTGGTGCTGACCACCGTCTTCTCCATCATCGGGACTCTGCAGCTCTTCGCCGAGCCGCAGCTGCTGGCCCAGGTGGCACCGGCCATCGACTCCCAGTACACGCCCAACCTGTCGGCATACACCACCGCGTTCGCCTACAACGACTACACGGTCGCCGCCGCCCAGGCGGTGCTGATCGCCCTGGTGGCGTTCGTGCTGTCCTTCGCCTTCCTCCGGCTGACGAACAGGACCTCGCGATGACCCCGGCCGCCAGCACCGCCGAGACCGCCGCCGCGAAGGCCCACGAAGCCGACGTCGGGCCCCCTCCGCAGGGCGCCCGCGCCGAGCAGGCCCGCGGCACCGTCGTGCCGGGCGGCCGCGCCCGCGCGGCCCGGACGATCATCGTCACCGGAGTGTTGACCATCGTGGCCCTGTACTTCCTGGTGCCCGTGTACTGGGTGATCGTGGCGGCGTCGAAGACCACCGACGACCTCTTCGGCACCCACGGGTTCCTCTTCGCGGAGAACATCGCCCTGCTCAGCAACCTGAGCCAGGTGCTCAGCTACGACGGCGGCGTCTTCCTCCGCTGGCTGGGCAACTCGCTGCTCTACGCCGGCGTGGGCTCGCTGATCGCCACCTACCTGGCCGCCGCGGCCGGCTACGCCCTGTCGAAGTACATGTTCCGCGGCCGGAACCTCATCTTCGGCCTCGTGCTCGGCGGAGTGCTGGTGCCCGGCACCGCCACTGCGCTGCCGCTGTTCCTGCTGTTCAGCCAGCTGGGCATGGTCAACACCTACTGGAGCGTGCTGATCCCCTCCCTGGTCTCGCCGTTCGGCCTGTTCCTGTGCCGCATCTACGCCGACGCCACCGTGGACACCTCGCTGATCGAAGCGGCCCGGCTGGACGGGGTCGGGGAGATCCGCATCTTCCACGTCCTCGGCCTGCGCATCATGACCCCGGCGCTGGTGACGGTGTTCCTCTTCCAGCTGGTCGGGATCTGGAACAACTACTTCCTGCCGCTGGTGATGCTCACCGACGAGCGGCTCTTCCCCATCACCCTGGGGCTCAACCATTGGCGCAGCCAGACCGACCGGCTGCCCGAGTTCTACGAACTGACCACCGGCGGGGTGCTGCTGTCCATCATCCCGCTGGCCCTGGCCATGATCGTGCTGCAGCGCTTCTGGCGCGGCGGCCTGACGGAAGGTGCTGTGAAGTGACCTCTGCCCCGATGCCCACCCCGGTCTCCGCTCCCGTGGACCACGTCTCGTACCGGCCCGGCGCCGGTGCCCTGGAGGCTCCGCGGTCCTGGCTGGTGGAGGCCAGCGACGCCGAGAGACGGGACCTCAGCGGTCCCTGGCGGTTCCGCCTCTCTCCCGCCGTGCCGGGGACCCCTGGTGGGCACGGTGTGCTGGGGGAGGAGGAGCCGGAGGCCTTCGCCGCCCCGGACTATGACGACGCCGGCTGGGACACCCTCGAGCTGCCCTGCCACTGGGTGCTCGACGGCCGGTACGGCAGTCCCGCCTACACCAATGTGCAGTACCCCTTCCCGGTGGAGCCGCCCCATGTGCCCGACGAGAATCCCACCGGCGACCACCGCCGGCAGATCGAGGTCCCGCAGAGTTGGCTGGACACCGGCCGAGTGCTGCTGCGCTTCGACGGGGTGGAGTCCTTCCTGCAGCTCTGGGTGAACGGGCATCGGATCGGGGAGGCCTTCGGCTCCCGGCTGGCCCATGAGTTCGACATCACCGGGGCCGTCGTCGCCGGCACCAACACGGTGGCGGTGCGGGTGGTGCAGTTCTCCGCGGGCAGCTACCTGGAGGACCAGGACCAGTGGTGGATGCCCGGCATCTTCCGCGAGGTCACCCTGCTGCATCGGCCCGAGGGCGGCATCGACGACGTCTGGCTCACCTCAGACTGTGACCCGGCCACCGGCCGGGGGATAGTCATCCCCGAGATCACGGCGGATCCTTCGGCCTATCCGGTGCGCCTGCAGATCCCTGAGCTGGCGGTGGACGTCCGATGGCAGGCCCCCGAGGAGGTGGCCGCCGTCGTCGTCGGGGGTGCGGAGGTGGGCGAGCAGGCGCAGGTGCGGCCCTGGTCCCCGGAGGAGCCGGTGCTCTACGACGTCCTGGTCTCCTCCGCCGCCGAGACCCTGCGGCTGCGCACCGGGTTCCGCCGGGTGGAGATCGACGGCGACCGCCTGCTGGTCAACGGCCGACGCGTGGTGTTCTCCGGGATGAACCGCCACGAGACCCACCCGGACCGGGGGCGCGTCTTCGACGAGGAGCACGCCCGCGAGGATCTGGCGCTGATGAAGCGCCACAATGTCAACGCCATCCGCACCAGCCACTACCCGCCGCATCCGAAGCTGCTGGACCTCGCCGACGAGTACGGTCTCTGGGTGGTGCTGGAATGTGACCTGGAGACCCATGGCTTCGAGGCCGGCGGCTGGGTGGACAATCCCAGTGATGACCCCCGCTGGCGTGAGGCCTACCTGGATCGGATCCGCCGCACCGTGGAGCGGGACAAGAACCATCCCTCGATCGTGCTCTGGTCGTTGGGCAACGAGTCCGGCACGGGGGAGAACCTCGCCGCCATGGCCGAATGGGTGCACCGCCGGGACCCCGGGCGCCCCGTCCACTACGAGGGCGACTACACCGGGGCCTACACCGACGTGTACTCGCGCATGTATGCCAAGGTCCCAGAGACCGAGTCCATCGCCCGCGACGACGATCTCCGCCCGTTGCTGGGCTGCTCGACCGCCGACTCTGCCCGGCAGCGGTCCAAACCGTTCGTCCACTGCGAGTACGCCCACGCCATGGGCAACGGCCCCGGGGCGCTGGACGACTACCGCGATCTGGTGGACCGCTACGACCGACTCCACGGCGGGTTCATCTGGGAATGGCGGGACCACGGCATCCGCACCACGACGGCGGACGGTGTGGAGTATTTCGGCTACGGCGGAGACTTCGGCGAGGTGGTCCACGACGGGAACTTCGTCATGGACGGCATGGTCCTCTCCGACCACACGCCCACCCCGGGACTGGCCGAGTACGCCGCCGTCGAGCAGCCCATCCTGCTGGAGCCCGGGGAGGCGGCGCACGCTGCGGGGCAGGTGCGGATCCGCAGCCGGCGCTTCACGGCCGACACCTCGGACCTGCGGCTGCGCTGGGCAGTGGAGCTCGACGGCCGCCCGGTGGCCGACGGCGTCCAGCCCCTGACCGACGACGACGGCGCCCCCGTCCCGGCCGGAGGAGAGGGTCTGCTGACGCTGATCGGTGTGGGCAACCAGCTCGAGGTGCTTCGAGACGCCCCCCGCGAGACTCCGCTGGGCGAGCTGCATCTGAGCCTCAGCGTCGAGCTGGCCGAGCAGACCTCCTGGGCGCCGGCCGGCCACGTGGTGGCCCGGGCCCAGTGGGAGCTGCCGGACCCGGCGCCGCGCATCCCGCAGCGGGGCGGTGCTCCGGCAGCACTTGCTGACTCCCCGGCGCTGCTGGAGGGGCCCCGGCTGCGGGAGCTGGCCGGAGCCGCCGTCGTCGGCCCGGAGGTGGAGCTGTGGCGGGCGCCCACCGACAACGACGAGGGCGCGTCCTTCCCCAGCTACGATGCGGTGGACGCCGACGACTACCTGGCGGGAGAGGCCCGGCACGTCTCGGCGGCGGACCGCTGGCGGCAGGCCGGGCTGGACCGGCTGGTGCGCCGCGTGGTGTCGGTGGACGCCGGTGAGGAGGAGGTGACGGTGCGCCGTCGGGTCTCTGCCGCGCAGAGCCGCGCCGCCCTGGACGTCACCGAGACCTGGACCGCCCAGCGGGCGGCGGACGGCGTCGTCGAGGCGGTGTGTGAGGTGACCGTGGTGCCGAACCGTGGCTGGCAGGACGTCTGGCCGCGCGTGGGGCTGCACCTGCAGCTGCCGTCAGACGTGGACGGCGCGTCCTGGTTCGGCCTGGGCCCGCATGACTCCTACCCGGACACGGCCCGGTCAGTTCGCGTGGGACGGTTCAGCGCGGGGATCGACGAGCTCACAGTGGACTACGCGCGGCCTCAGGAGTCGGGTCATCGCCCCGGGTTGCGGGAGCTGGTGCTGCGCCGGAACGGTGAAGACTGGCTGCAGGTGATCGCCGAGCCGGACGCCGCCGGTCGGCGCCCTGGGTTCACGCTGAGCCGGCACTCGGCCCACGAGATCGCCGCCGCCGGGCACCCGCATGAGCTGCCGGAGTCCGCGGTGACGCATCTGTACCTGGATGCCGCCCAGCACGGCCTGGGCTCGCGGGCCTGCGGTCCGGATGTGTGGCCCACCGCGATGCTGCGCCCGCAGGCGCGGACGCTGAGGTTCCGGCTCCGAGCGCTCTGAGGGTCTCTTTCTGCGTTGGCCCCGGAGGGATTGTCGCTAAATGTCGCGTCAGCGGCGACATTCTGACAATCCCTCCGGGGCCACCGTGTGTGGGGGTGAATCGGGCCAACGGAATGCTCATACCCCGATGGGGTACACTGGCGCCGCATCCGAGGATGAGACCGGTTCTCAGTACAGAGCGGGATGCTCTCGGCCGGCGTCCTCGGGTGGAACGATGCACTGCCGCCCACCCGAAAGGATGGATCACCATGCCCCGACGCCGCACGCTGACCGCAACCACCTCTGTCGCTGCCCTCGGACTGCTGCTCCTCACCGCCTGCGACTCTGGGGAAGATGCCGCGCCCGAGGAGGAGGCGGGCCAGGAGGTCGAGCAGCAGGTCGAGCAGGAGGAGGATCATGACGCCGACCATGACCCCGATCATGACCCCGACCATGACGATGCTGCTGTCTCCGATGACCACAATGCCGCCGACGTCGACTACGCCCGGGGCATGATCGCCCACCACGAGCAGGCGATCGAGATGTCCGAGATCCTGCTGGAGAACGAAGGGCTCGATCCCGAGCTGGAGAGCCTGGCCGAGGACATCAAGGCCGCGCAGGGGCCCGAGATCCAGCAGATGAACACCTGGCTCGAGGCATGGGAGGATGGCGAGCATGGCGGGCACGACGGCATGCTCACCGAGGATCAGCTCCTGGAGTTCACCGATGCCGAGGGGGCGGAGGCCGAACGGCTGTTCCTGGAGGGCATGATCCTTCACCACGAGGGTGCCGTCGAGATGGCGGAGGAGCACCTGGAGCAGGGCCAGGACCCTGAGGCCCTTGAGCTCTCCGAGCAGGTCATCGAGGATCAGTCCGAGGAGATCGAGCTCATGGAAGGCCTCCTCGAGGACTACTGACCCCTCAAGAACGCGATGGCTACGCGCTTTGGGCCCTTTTCAGCGCGGATCACGCGTCATAAGGGCCCAAAGCGCGGAGTCATTCTGTGTATGGGCGGGGACTCAGTCTTCGACGGCCCAGAATCCGTCCATCAGGACGTCGGCCACCACGGTGTTGTCCACGTAGTCCCCGCGCACCGGATCGGTGCCCACGATCTCCTCGAAGAACGCCTCCGAGCCGGCGCCGCGGACGAAGAACGGCACCACCTGGTTGGTGTGGTCGCCCGAGTACCATCCCAGGTCGGGCAGTTGGCCGGCCTCCCCGGTCATCGGGGTGAAGCCGGGTTGGTCATCGGGGCCGGCCAGGTATCCGGTCTCGTGGTCGGCGGTGACGATCACCAGGGTCTCCTCCCAGGAGGACTCGGTCTCCACCCACTCGACCACGGCGTCGACGGCATCGTTGAAGTCCTGGACCTCCTCGATGTCCCGGGCGGTGTCGTTGGCGTGGCCCGCCCAGTCGATGGCCCCACCTTCGACCATGAGGTGGAAGCCCTCGTCGTTCTGGCTCAGGATGTTCAGCGCGGCCTCGGACATGGTGGGCAGGTCCACCACGGTGTTCTGCTTCACGTCGTAGGGCTCCTGTGAGTCCCCGGAGCGTCCGTGCTGCAGGGTGGAGGCGACCTGCGCCAGGCCGAAGGCGCGCTCCGGCAGGTGTTGGGCCTTTCCGCGGGCGTACGTGGCGAAGTCGGAGTCCTTGTCCGTGAACTCGAACTCCGTCTCACCGCCGGCGAGTCGCTCGAAGTCCTCTTCGGCGATGTAGGTGAACTCGGGGTCCTTGAGCTTCTTGCTGTCGTCGTCGTAGTGAGGGTGCCCGGCGCCGAAGATGACGTCCAGGTCGGAGTCGATCATCTCGTCGGCGATCTCGTGGTAGTTGTTCCGCGACTCATTGTGCGCAGCCCACGCGGCCGGGGTGGCGTGGCTGAAGGGGACGGAGGAGACGACGCCGGCGGAGCGGCCGGTGGCGATGGCCCGTTCGGAGAGGTTCTCGACGACCTCGCCGTCGGCGTCCAGCCCGATCGTGCCGTTGGTGGTCTTCTCTCCGGTGGCCATCGCGGTGCCTGCCGCCGCGGAGTCGGTGGCGCCGGTCTGCACCCAGTCGTGGTCGGACCATGCTGCCTGCGGGTCGTACTCTCCGCCGGCGGCGTAGGTGCTCAGGGCCAACATGTCCCAGTCCTCGTAGGTCTGCACCGCGTCGCCGGGGAGCTCATCGAGAGTCTCGGGGTCGGCGTCGCCCTCGACCTGGTAGCGGGTCTGGCCGGTCTCGTACAGGTTGGTCGCGGCCAGGTGGTTATAGCCCATGCCGTCGCCGATCATGTAGATGACGTTCTTGGGGCCCTGTTCGGCATCGGCGCTGGCCGGCGCGGGGGCGCCCACGCCGGCGAGGGCCGGGGCTGAGGTGCCCAGAGCTGCGGCGCCGAGCGCGACAGCGGCGGCGAGGCTGACGCCTCGGGACAGGTGGGACGGTGCGGGTGACATTCTGCTCCTTCATCGGGGCTGTGCGTTCCGTGGAGGACGTTAGGGCTCGGATGTTCACAGCCCATGGCGTGACGGTGAATCGATGGTGGCGGACGGGTGACCGGGAGCTCGGGCGTCGCTGATATGGGTGTCAGGAGGCGGGGGCGTCAGGAGTCGAGGTCGTGTGAGGTGCCATCGGTGTGACGCATCAGGCAGAATATGCACTTGTGCAAGTTTGCATGAGTGCATATTCTGTACGTGTGCAAGAACCAGTGATGTCTCAGCGAGAACGCAACCGGATCGACACGTGGAATGCGGTGCATGAGGCCGCCCAGGCCATCGCCTGGGACGAGGGCCCGCAGGCCGCCACGGTGGAGCGGATCGCCGCCAGCGCCGGCGTCTCCCGTCGGACGTTCTTCAACTACTTCCCCACCAAAGAGGACGCGATCCTCGGCACCCGGGCGCCCGAGGTCACCGAGGAGGCGATCCGGCGCTTCCGCGGCTCGGAGGCGGACGAGCTCACACGCGTCGTCCACCTCTTCGTCGCCGTCGTGCGCACTGCCATCCCGGAGAGCACCTCCGCGCAGCGGCGCCGCATCATCGCCGAACACCCGGGGCTGCAGAAGCGCGTGGCCCTGCTGCTCTCCGAGGTCGAGCGGCTCGTCGCCGAGGTGATCCAGGCGCGGGTCGACGACGGCGAGGACGTCGCGCTTGCCCAGCCTGACGACGACCAGCGCCTCGAGGCCCTGCTGATGCTCGCCGGCGTCATCGCGAAATATGCCTTCCACCGTTATCAGGACTCGTCCTCCGCGGGGGACCCGCGCCACTTCCTGGAGGAGTCCATCGCCATGTTCAGAGAGGTCGTGGACACCACCCGATGAGCGCACCAGAGACTGACACGCAGGAGGAGCTCGCCGCACCGGCCCCCGAGTTCCCCCGGCCCGCAGGGCGCGGGCTGGCGCTGATCTTCGCCGCCCTGATGATCGCCATGCTCATGGCTTCCCTGGGCCAGACCGTGCTCGCCACGGCGCTGCCCACGATCGTCGGGGAGCTTCACGGCGTGGAGCACATGGCCTGGGTCATCACCGCGTTCATCCTGTCCTCGACCATCATGATGCCGGTATACGGCAAGCTCGGCGACATGTTCGGCCGCAAGCCGCTGTTCCTGGTGGCCATCAGCATCTTCGTCCTGGGCTCCGCCGTCGCCGGCGCGGCCCAATCCATGGATGTGCTCATCGCTGCCCGCGTGGTGCAGGGCATCGGCGGCGGCGGTCTGATGATCCTCTCCCAGGCCACCATCGCCGACGTCGTCCCCGCCCGGGAACGCGGCCGCTACATGGGCGTCATGGGTGGGGTCTTCGCCTTCTCCTCGGTGGCCGGGCCGCTGCTGGGCGGTTGGCTCACCGACGGGCCCGGCTGGCGCTGGACCCTGTGGATGAACATCCCCCTGGGCGTGCTCGCGCTGCTCGGCGTTGCGCTGCTGCTGAAGCTGCCGAAGCCTCCGAAGGGCGAGGCAGGGCGGATCGACGTCTGGGGGATGACGCTGTTGGGTGCGGCCACCGCCGCCGTCGTGCTCGTGGCCACCTGGGGAGGCGGGGACTTCGCCTGGACGTCCCCGGTGATCCTGGCGCTGATCTCCGTCGCCCTGGTGGCCGGGCTGCTGTTCGTCTGGGTGGAGTCGCGCGTCGCCGAGCCGGTGCTGCCGCTGATGCTCTTCCGCAGCCGCAACTTCAACCTCACCATGGCCGCCGGGCTCATCACCGGGGTGGCGATGTTCGGCGCCCTGGGATACATGCCCACCTACCTGCAGATGGTCACCGGGTACAGCCCTGCCGAGGCCGGGCTGCTGATGATCCCGATGATGGGCACGCTGCTGATCACCTCGATCATCGTCGGCCGGCGGGTGACGATGACCGGACGGTACAAGCACTTCATGGTCATCGGCAGCATCATCACCGCCGCCGGTCTGGGGCTGCTCTCCACCGTCCACGCCGATTCGCCGATCGTGTTCGTCTGCCTGTACCTGGGCGTGATGGGCCTGGGGCTGGGCAGCACCATGCAGCTGCTGACCCTGGTGGCGCAGAACTCCTTCCCGCTGCGCGTGGTCGGCACCGCCACCGCCGGGCAGAACTACTTCCGGCAGGTCGGCGCGACCCTCGGCTCGGCGGTCATCGGCTCGCTGTTCGCCACGCGCCTGACCACAATCCTGGCGGGCAAGATGCCGGCCGACGCCGTCGGGGAGGGTGGGTCCAGCTCGCTGACTCCGGCGCTGGTGTCCCAACTTCCTGAGCCGATCCATACCCTGGTGGTGGAGTCCTACAACGAGGCCCTCATGCCGCTGTTCCTGGCGTTGGTGCCGCTGGCGCTGCTTGCCACGGTGTTCCTGCTCTTCGTGAAGGAGAAGGCGCTGGCCACCACCTTGGAGAGGTGACTGAGACATCACCGTGGCGAGGTGAGTGCGACACTGGCACCGTGATGAGTCCGGTGAGGAGTCCAGCGTCGAGCCCCGTCATGAGGTCGGTGGTGGGCCTATGGCGGTCCTCCCACCCCGGCCCGACGCTGGTCGTCACGACCCTGGCGGCGGCCCTGGCGCTCGCGGCGGGCGTGGAGACCTGGCGCCTCGTGATGCTCGCCGCGGCGGTGTTCGCGGGGCAGCTCTCGATCGGGATCTCCAATGACGCCATCGACGCCGACCGCGACTGCGCCGTGGGGCGGACGGACAAGCCGATCGCCTGGGGGGAGGTCGGTCTGCTTACCGCATGGACCGCCGCCGTCGTGCTGGCCCTGCTGGCCCTGGGACTGTCGGCTCCCCTTGGTCTGGGGTTCACCGGAGCCCACGCCGTGGTGCTGGTGAGCGGATGGTCCTACAACGCCGGACTGAAGACGGGGCCGCTGTCCATCGCACCCTACATCCTCGCCTTCTGCTGCTTCCCCTCCCTGGCCACCCTGGCGGCCGCGGAGCCGCAGCTCGCCCCCGGCTGGGCGTGGCTCGCCGGAGGCGCGCTGGGCGCGGCGCTGCATCTGACCAATGTCCTGCCCGACCTGGACGACGACGCCCGCACCGGAGTCCGCGGCACACCCCACCGGCTGGGGTCGAGGACCTCCGTCGGGCTGGCGGCGGCCGCGGTGCTGCTGGGCGCGGCCTCCGCCACGTTCGGACCCGCCGGCGGGAGCATCCGTGACGTCATGGTGATCGGCTGGGTGGCCCTGGCCCTCGTCGTCGCCGTCGTGCTGATCAGCCTGGTGCTCGCGCGGGCAGGGTCCACCGGCCGGGTGCTGTTCCGTCTCGTCATGCTCGCCGCCCTGCTGCTGGCCGGGCAGCTCGTGGCCTCCGGACACGCGCTGGCGCCGTGACATCACCTGCCCGGATCGCCCCCTGATCAGCCGTGACCGGGAGGTCGGCTCCACGTCCTGGCGCCGGCGTCGAATCCCATCGCGTAGGCGCGGGTGAAGAGCTCACGGGCTCCCGGACTCAGCATCGCCCGCAGGCCGCAGCGTCGGAGGGCGTCCCGAGCCGGCGTCGCTGGCCGGCCCAGACGCAGGTTGACTCCCGCCAGCAGCGCCGCCCGGCGGGCCGAGCGCATCCTGGAGAGCTCCCAACGTCGCAGGTCAGCCTCAGCGCAGACACCGGTGTGCAGCCAGGCCGCCAGCAGCGGAGCCAGGGCGACGGCGTCGAGCAGCCCCAGATTCATGCCCTGACCCCCGATGGGGCTGACCTCATGGGCGGCGTCGCCGACGATGAACACCCGCCCTCGGCGCATGGTCGGCGCCACCAGGCGCCGCACCGCGAAACCGGTGACCTCGCCGACGGTGGTCTCGCGGACGGTGATGTCGTCGCCGGTGGTCTCGCGGACGGCAGCCCGGCGTCCGGTGGCCGCTCCGCGGTCGGCCAGCGCCTGCTCCATGCGGCCCCGACGTGCGGGCGCATCCAGCGCCGCCCCCGGAGGGTCCCAGGCGACGAATCGCCGGCGCCCTCCAGGGAGGGGGAAGGACTCCAGTACGCCGGCCTCCGTGAGGTGCACCACGGCGGTGGCGCGGGAATCGTCGTCGGGCACCTCAGCATCGGTCATCAGGTAGCGGTCCGGGTAGGTATGGGCCTGCAGCCCCGGGTGTACGAGGTGCCGTGAGCGGGCCCCTCCGGCGAGGACGACCAGCGGGGCGTGCCGCTCCCCGGCGTCGGTGCTCAGCTGCACGGCATCACCGACGGAGGCCAGCCCGGTGACCCGAACCCCGCGCACCGGCTCCGGCGCTGATCGCGCCAGGACCGCCTCGGTGGCGGCCTGCGGGAGCGTCGCGACGAAGGGGAATCGCGCCGAGAGCCGGTCGAAGCGCACAGTGCCGAGCAGGCGCCCGCGGGAGCGTGCCTGCCCGTGGCCGACCCGTACGGCGTGCTCCAGGAGGCCTTCTGTGATCCCGGAGCCCTCCAGGGCGGTGAGCACCGGCGGGTGCACACCGATGGCGCGGGTGCCGGGGCTCGGCTCCGTCCGCTGTTCCAGCAGCTCGACGTCGACTCCGTGGCGCCGCAGCTCACCGGCCATCAACAGTCCCACGGGTCCCGCCCCGACGACGATCACCTCAGGCACGGCCGGGTGCCTCGGCGAGCAGGCGGAACGGTGTCGGCGCGGTGACGGTCCACTCCGGGCCCAGCGCGACCGCGAGCTCCTCGCGCCGGTGGCTGCGTCGGATCGAGCGCAGCCCGTCCGTCCGCAGGAAGGTGCCCGGAGCCAGCGGGGTGATGCCGACCGCGTAGAGCCAGTAGGCCCGTCGGCTCCGCGCGATGTCATTGTGCAGGACAACGCCCGAGGAGAGGGCGCGGGAGGCGCGGGCGAATTCGACCAGCTCGGGCGAGCCCAGGTGGTGGAGCACATGATTGGAGATCACGAGGTCGAAGACGTCACCCCGGTGGAGGAGGTCCCCGGCGTCGGCGCACACGAACGTGGCGCCGGGGATCGCTCGTGCGCATGCCGCCCGGTGCGCCCGCGGGTCCGGGTCGGCGCCCGTCCACTGCACGTCGAGCCGGTCTCGGGCCGCCAGGCCGGCCAGGCGGGCGATGACGTCCCCGCCGCCCGAGCCGAGGTCGAGCACCCGGGCAGGTCGGTCCAGGTCGGCCAGCAGGAGGCGCAGGCGAGTGCGGTAGAGGGAGTCCCAGCCGGAGACCACACGGTTGACGACTCCGAAGCGGCGAAGGGTCGCGTGCAGCCGCTCAGGGTCGCAGTCGGGATCGTCCATGAGTTCGCGCAGCGTGTCATCGCGTCGTGAGAGGTCCATCGGGGGAGGGATCACCTCGTCCTGTGCATCAGGGCGGACTCCACGGTCAGGCCGGGCCCGAAGGCAAGAGCGGCGATCGGACCCTCCACGGCCGGATCCTCCAGGAGTCGTCCCAGGATGAACAGGATCGTCGCGCTGGACATGTTGCCGCAGTCCCTCAGCACCGCGCGGGAGGCCTGCAGCGCCGTGGGCTGCAGCGCGAGCCCCGACTCGACCCTGTCCAGCACGCTGCGCCCTCCGGGGTGGACCGCCCAGATGCCCGGCCGGGCCTCGTCGCCCAGGAGGCGGTCCACGGCGTCGTGGATCTCGCGTCCGATGATCCGCGGGACCTCCGCCGAGAGGGTCATCCGGAAGCCGTGGTCCCCGATCGTCCAGGACATGTCCGACTCACCCTCCCTGGTCAGCGCGGTGGCGAAGCGGTCCAGGACCAGCCCGCCCGTGTCCCGGGAGATGTCGCCGGCGGTGACCAGCGCCGCGGCCGCCCCGTCGGCGAACACGGAGGCCGCCACCACCTGCTCCGGGTCCGAGGTCTCGCGGACATGGAGCGAGCACAGCTCCACGCACACGACCAGGACGACGGCGCGGGGTCGTCCCTCGGTGATCTGGGAAGCCAGGCGCAGCGCCGGCAGTGCCGCAGCGCAGCCCATGAATCCCAGGTGTGTGCGCTCGACGTCGGGTGGGAGGCCGAGATCACGCACGAGGTGGTAGTCGAGGCCGGGGGCGAAGAACCCGGTGCAGGACACCGTGATCACGTGGGTGATCTGATCGGCGGCGACGTCGCCGCGGGTCAGGGCGTCGCGGGCGGCTGCCGCTGCCAGCGGAGGGGCGGTGCGCCGGTAGAGGTCGTTGCGGACGCCGGTCGTCGGGGACAGCAGTGTGCCGTCCTCGTCGATGAACACCCCGTCGGGCGAGCCCGCCAAGCTCTCCAGTGCGGTGTGCCTCGTCTGGATTCCTGACGCGTCGAAGGCGCCCCCGATGAGGCGGCGGGTGAGTCGGTCCGCGCCGGGCTGACGGGCGAAGAAGGCGCGCAGTTCCGGCTGCGGCGCCGAGGTCGCCGGCAGCGCCGTCCCGATGGAGGTGATCTGCGCAGACATGTGCCCACTTAACCATGTGCAGGACCTCGCCGTCGGGCTCCGGGGGAGGTGGCCCCTTGCATTAAATGAACGACAGTCATATTGTGAGGCATACCGCATGACGCGGGTCACAGGTGGCGGCCGCCTCAACGGCGCGGCGACCGCCACCCGACCCGTCCGCCCGGGCACTGCCGGGCGGACGTCCCCTTCACCTGCCACGCCGCCGTCGAGCTGCACTCCGCCATGCCGCGGAGGTCCGGCCCGTCGCGCACCGTTCCACCGAAAGGCACCCCATGCCCGCCACACCCGTCGAGGAGCCGGAGACCCGGCTCGGACCGGCCGCGACCAGCGCCGGCGCCGCCCGACCGGCAGAGTCCGGAACCCCCACCCAGCCGGAGACCCGCGGCATCGAGCTCATCGACGAGTCGAGCCGCCGGGGACGCCCCGGGGCCCTCTAATGGGTCTGGGCCGCACCCAACGCCAGCTTCCTCACGTTCACCATGGGCGCAGTGATGATCGCGGTGCTGGGGCTCTCCCTGCTCCAGGCGTTCATCGTCATCGCCGCGGCCTCGGTGGGGTGGATCCTCACCGGCATCATCGCGGTCAGCGGCCCGGCCGCCGGCACGTCCGGCTCCGTCATCAGCCGCGCCATGTACGGCGTGCTGGGCAACAGGCTCGTCGTGGGCCTCTACGGCTGGCTGCTGGCCGCCGTCTACCTCTCGCTGACCTGGTCCGCGGCCTCCATCAACGGGCTCGGGCTGCTGGGCAGAATGGGCCTGGCACAGACGGCGACCCTCGGTGTCGTCGTCGTGCTGGTGGTCTCCGGGCTCACCGTGCTGGTGGCCGTCTACGGGCACGGGCTGATCCTGAAGACTTACCCGTACATCACCAACTTCCTGGTGGTCATGTTCGTGATCACCTCGCTGTTCATGATCCCGCACTTCGACTTCAGCCACGCCCCGGCGGAGCCGCTGGGCGGCATGCACCTGGCCATGATGATGACCATCGGCTTCACCATGCTGGTCTCCACGCCGGTGTCCTTCATCAATAGCCCTGACATGGCCCGCTACCTGCCGAAGGAGACCCCCGGTTGGCGGGTGGCCGCCGCCACCGCGCTCGGCGGCGCGCTGCCCGGCATCGTGTTCACCTCGGTCGGAGCGCTGATCGCCACCGGCGCCGGCTTCGACATGGTCCTGGACCCCATGGGCGCCTTCGACGCCGGACTGCCCGGCTGGTTCTTCCCGCTGTTCACCATCGCGGTGATCGTGGCGGCCATCGCCCTGAACGCGATGACCACCTACAGCGCCTCGATGGCCCTGCAGGCCCTGGGCATCCCGATCCGCCGGATCCCCTCGGCGCTCATCATCGCCGTCATCGGCACCGCACTGACCATCGTCTCCGTGGCGATCTACGACTTCACCACAGCGGTCTCCCAGATGCTCCAGGTCATCGTGGTCGCCGCCGGTCCGCTCATGGCGGTCTTCGTGGCCGACGTACTGATGCGCCGCGGCCGGTACGACGGCGTCGACCTCCTGGACGCTTCGCCGTCGAGCAGCTTCTGGTACCGGAAGGGCTGGAACCTGGCCGGGCTGCTGAGCCTGGTGCTGGGCGGCGTCGCCTCCGCGATGTGCCTCAACAGCGAGGTCTATGTGGGTCCGGTGGCCGCGGCCACCGGACTGGACCTGTCCATTCCGGCCGGGCTCGTGATCGCCGCCGGCAGCTACGTGCTGCTCTCCCGCACGCGCCTGACCGCCCACCTCGCCTGACCGCCCACGTCGCCTGACCACCTGTCTCGCCTGCGCCACGAGGAGCCTCACCCACCATGGTGACCACGATCTACCGCAATGCCACGATCTTCACCGCCGACGACGCCGGCACCCCCGGCACCCCCGGCACCCCCGGCGCCCCCGGTGCGCAGGCGGAGGCCTTCGCGGTCTCCGCGGGCCGGTTCACCCATGTGGGCGGCCTGGAACAGGTGCGGGAACAGGCGCGAGCCGGCGTCGCCGCCGACGGTGACGAGGTGCTCGAGGTGGACCTCGGCGGACGGTTCGTCGGACCCGGCATCATCGACTCCCACACGCACCTGACCACGTTCGGGGAGGCCGTGGGGAAGGTGCAGCTGCGGGACTGCCGCACGCTGGAGGAGATCCGCCAGCGGCTGCTCGCCGCCCATCGGGCCGACCCGCGGACGCCTCGGATCCTGGGTGCGGGCTGGCTCTTCGACGCCGTCGGGGACGAGCACCCCACGGCGGCGATGCTCGATGAGGTGCTCCCGGATGTGCCGGTGTACCTGGACGCCAACGATCTGCACTCGGTGTGGGTCAACACCGCCGCCCTGGAGGAGATGGGCATCGACGCCCACAGCCCGGACCCGGTGGGCGGACGCATCGCCCGGGACGCCGAAGGGCGCGCCACCGGCATGCTCTACGAGACCGCCGGCCGCCAGTACGCCCGGAACTTCCTGGAGCGGATCACCACCCCCGAGGACCAGGTCCGATTCCTCGAGCTCGCCTTCGCGGCCTATCTGGAGTCGGGGGTGACCACAGTGACCGACATGGCCATGAATCGGGCCGACGTCGCCGCGATCCGTGCCCTGGTCGCCCGAGACGGCGGACTGCCGTTCCCGGTCACGGCGCATATGATCATCGAGCCAGGGGAGGACACCGCGGCGGATCTGGCCGGGATCGAGGAGATCGTGGCCCTGCAGCAGGAGATCGCCGTCGGGCCCGAGGCGGACTGGTTCCGGATCGCCGGGGTGAAATTCATCATGGACGGCGTCATCGACGCCTGCACGGCGACCATGCGGGCCCCCTACGCAGACGGGACGAACTGTGACCCGATCTGGACCGCCGAGCGGCTGCGTCCGGTGGCGCACGCGGCCGACGAGGCCGGGCTGCAGATCGCGATGCATGCCATCGGGGACCGCACCAGCGAGATCGCCCTCGACCTGCTGGAGGACTGCGCGATGCGGCGGCACCCCCGGCGCCACCGCGTGGAGCACCTGGAGACCGTCACCGAGGAGACCATCGGACGCATGGCCCGACTCGGAGTGACCGCCTCCATGCAGCCGGTGCACTGCGACCCGGCCATCATGGACAACTGGAAGGCCGTGCTCGGAGACCACCGCAGCGAGGAGGGCTTCCCCTGGAAGATGGTCCGCGACGCCGGGGTGGCCATCACCCTGGGCACCGACGCCCCCACCGCGCCGCACGAGGCGCTGCCGAACCTCTACATCGCCCTGACCGGCGGCTCCGCGATGTCGCCCGAGCTGCCGCCGTACCACCCGGAGCGGGCCTTCACCCCGGAGGAGGCGCTGACCGCACTCACCGCGGGGGGAGCCTGGGCCGGAGAGATGGAGCACCTGCGCGGACGGATCCGGCCCGGGCTGGAGGCGAACTTCCTGGTGCTCGACGCCGACCCGCGCCGGGAGGCGCCCGAGGCCCTGCTCAGCACACAGGTGCACAGCACCTACGTCCAGGGAGTGCAGCGGCACCGGCGCTGACTCGGAGCTGTCTCCCACACGGGGTGCGGAACGAGCCGGGACTCCTTCCTCGTGGGGCGGAGACGTGGTGGACTGCGCGGTGTGACCGAGTACAGGAGGTTCCCGCCGGCGGCGGCCCTGGCCCACGTCGTCGAGCACTACTGGTCTGTCGTCTCGGAAGCGCCGGTCTCGGAAGCGCCGGTTTCGGAGGCGCCGATCCCTCCGGCGGCGTCGCCACGACTGGCCGCGGTGCTGGTCCCCAACGGTCGGCCGACACTCCAGTTCTGTCTCGGTGCCCCCGGGACCCGTCGCGCCCTGGACGCCCCGCCGGTGTCGAACGCGGACGTCTACCTGCCGGTGAGCACCCGCCCCTTGGTGATCGAGCAGGAGGGCTCCTCACACTATGTCGGTGTGCAGTGCACCCCGTGGGGAGGCCGGGCGCTGTTCCCGCAGCTCACGGGCGAGCAGCCCGTCCAGGTGGAGGACGCCGCCGGTTCGTTGCCGGAAAGACGAGGGCTCGCCGAGGACCCCGCCGGCACGCTCGACGCCTGGCTCGGCGCACTGGGGCCCTCGCCAGTCCCCCAGGAATCGCTGCTGGCCGCCGCGGTCAGGCGCATCGACGCCGATCCCTCCGCTGTGGAGGTCAGCGCCGTGTGCCGTGAGCTCGCGATCTCGGCATCCACGCTGTACCGCGCGTTCCGGCGCGGCATCGGCCTCGCCCCGAAGCAGTACATCCAGGTCATGCGACACCGGGCGTTCACCGACCGGCTCCTGGCCGAGACGGACGGGGAACCGGCCGCGCTGGCCGCCGCCCTGACCGGCTACGCCGACCAGCCGCATGCCACGCGGGAGTTCGCCCGATTCACCGGTATGACGGTGTCCTCCTTCCGGGACACCTATGACGGCATCGCCCGGCTCATGGCCCGCACCGACGAGGTCGCCGCGCACTGACCGATTCGTTCAAGGCAGCTGCACACGGCGTCCCTACGCTGGAGCCATGGGACACATCATGCACGTCGAGCTGACCAGTGCGGCGCCCCAGGCGACCGCAGACTTCTACTCCCGGGCCTTCGGGTGGCGCACGGAGGCGTCGCCCTTCCTGCCCGGATACCTGCTGGCGCAGACCGGTGACGGGCCCGGAATCGATGCGGCCATCATGAGCCGCGAGCACCAGGAGCAGGCCGCCATCATCTGGATCCAGGTGGAGGACATCGACGCCGCCCGCGCCGCCGTGACGGAGGCCGGAGGTGATGCGTCAGGAGAGGTCCATGACCTCCCCGGGGAGGGACGGGTCGGGTACGTCACCGACCCCGACGGCGTGGTGCTCGGACTCAAGCAGCCCGCCTGAGGGCTCCGGCGGCGGGCATGCCTCTACAGTGGAGGCATGGAGGAGACCCTCACCGGACGCCGCATCCAGCAGGTGGCCGCAGCCGCCGCCCGGCAGCTGCCCTGGGTCACGTGCACCCACCCGTTCGGGGAGGAGCACGACGTCTACAAGGTCCGCGAGAAGGTCTTCCTCATGGCCACCGACGTCATCGGAGAGCCGATCATCACCCTGAAGGCTCAGCCCGATGCCTCCGAGGTGCTGCGCGAGGAGTTCCCCAGCATCCGCCCCGGCTATCACATGAACAAGCGGCACTGGATCTCCGTGGCCGAAGGACCGGGCGTGACCGCTGAGCTGATCGAGGAGCTGGTGGTGTCCTCCTACGACCTGGTGGTCTCCACCATGGTCGTCTCACGCCAGCCGATCCGCTTCGGCCTGGGTCCCGACGACGGCTGATCGGGCAGGCTGCCGCCGTCGCCCGGGCGCCCGCTTACGGCGCCTCGGGGATCCAGGTCCCGCGCCGGGAGTCGAACACGATGTGGGTCTCCGTGTTGCGGATCGCCGGGTGGACCGTGATGTGGTCCAGCACGAAGTTCTTCAGCTCCTCGGCGCTGCGCACCGCCACGGTGAGCATGAAGTCCGCCCGCCCGGTCAGGTGCACCACCTGCAGCACATGGGCCGTGGTGACCATGCTGTCCAGGAACTGGTCCACCGCTTCGCGGGAGTGGCTGCTCATATACACCGTGATGACGGCTTGGAGGGAATAGCCGAGCTGGGCATGGTCCAGGTCCAGCCGCGGAGGGCCGATGGTGCCCGCATCGCGCAGCCGCCGGCGTCGGTACGCGCAGGTGGACTCCGCCACGCCGAGCCGGGAGGCCAATGCCTTGTTGGTCAGCTCCGGGCTGGCGCTGAGTGCGGCGATGAGGGCGTGATCGAGCCCGTCCAGGGTCTCCGGCGTGAGTTGCCGACTCGACGACATGACCCCTCCTTCCGTTCGTCCACTATGCCGAGAACGCAGCATCCCTCGCGATGGATGGGCATGTCAGCAAGATGTCTTGCTGATGACTGTGTCCTCAGCAATCATCATGACCCATGAGACGCGAATCACACAGCCTGGACACGGCCGCGGTGCACGCCGGTCGTGACGACCTCGCCGCCCTCGGCGTCCACGCCCTGCCCCTGGACCTCTCCACCACGAACCCGCTGCCCGGCATCGAGGCCGGCGGGCTCTCCTATGAGGCTCTGGCCTCCGGGGGTGAGATGCCCGAGGGCGGCAGCGCGGTCTACGCGCGCCTCTGGAACCCCACCGTGGCGCGCTTCGAGGACGCCCTGGCCACCATGGAGAACGCCGAGGCCGGAGTGGCGTTCTCCTCCGGGATGGCCGCCGTCACCGCGTCGGTGCTGGCGCTGTGCCTGGGCGAACAGAAGCCGCATGTGGTCGCGGTCCGCCCGCTCTACGGGGGCACCGATCACCTGCTGGCCTCTGGGATGGTGGGCACCGAGGTCACCTTCTGTGCCGCGCATGAGGTGGCCGCCGCGGTCCGTCCGGACACGGGGCTGATCATGCTGGAGACTCCGGCCAACCCGACCCTGGAGCTGGTGGACATCGCCGACGTCGTCGCCCAGGCCCCCGGCGTCCCGGTGCTGGTGGACAACACCTTCGCCACACCCGTGCTGCAGAACCCGCTGGACCACGGGGCCGCGCTGAGCCTGCACAGCGCCACCAAGTACCTCGGCGGCCACGGAGACGCCGTCGGCGGGGTGGTGGCCTGCGCGGAGGAGATCGCCGCCCGACTGCGGCAGGTCCGGGCCATCACCGGCGGGATCCTGCACCCGCTGGCCGCCTACCTCTTCCACCGGGGGTTGGCCACGCTGCCGGTGCGGATGCGCGCGCAGCAGGACTCCGCCCGGCGTATCGTGGACTGGCTCTCCGGCCACGACGCCGTCGCCGAGGTCTGCTACCCGGGCCTCCACGGCGACCCCGCCGGAGTGCTCGGGAGGCAGATGCGGGGCACCGGTGCGATGATCGCCATCCGGCTGCGCGGCGGCTACGCGGCCGCCGAACGGCTCGCCGGGGACGTCTCGCTGTTCACCCACGCGGTCTCCCTGGGCGGGGTCGACTCCCTGATCCAGCACCCGGCGGCGCTGACCCACCGGCCCGTGGCCGCCGAGGCGAAGCCCGATGCCGACGTCGTCCGGCTCTCCATCGGGCTGGAGTCCCCGGAGGATCTGATCGCTGACCTAGCCCGGGCGCTGGTGGTTCCAGCGCTGATCGGGGAGGATCGGTGACGTGGACCACAGACCGATGACGACGCACCCGATGGACGAGGACCGCCAGTTCGAGACCTCGGACCAGTACGACCCGCCGACGACGAACTCGCGGCCGCTGCGGGCCTCCTCCGCCGCCGACGCCACCGTGCTCGATGAGATCGCCCAGCGCGTGCTGTGGCTGGCCACCGGCATCATCGACGCCGCCAATCGCGGGCGGGAGAACACCGACGGGCTCAAGGTCGGCGGGCACCAGTCCTCCTCGGCCTCGATGGTCGGCATCATGACCGCCCTGTGGTTCTCCCAGCTGACCAGCCGGGACCGGGTCTCGGTGAAGCCGCATGCCTCCCCGGTGCTGCACGCCATCAACTATCTGCTCGGCGACCTCGACGCCTCCTATCTGACCCGGCTGCGCTCCCTGGGCGGGCTGCAGCCCTACCCCTCCCGGTCCAAGGACCCGGACACCGTGGACTTCTCCACGGGGTCGGTCGGCATCGGCGCCACCGCACCCATCTGGGCGGCCCTGTCCCACCGCTACCTGGCCAGCCGGATCGAGGACACCCCTCCGGCCGGCCGCTTCTACTCGCTGCTCGGCGACGCCGAGATGGACGAGGGCGCGGTGTGGGAGGCCATCATCGACCCGGAGGTGCGCCAGCTGGGTGAGGTCGTGTGGATCGTGGACCTCAACCGGCAGTCCCTGGACCGCGTCATCCCGGACTCGCAGATCCAGCGGCTGCGCGGGATGTTCGCCGCCGCCGACTGGCAGGTCATCACCTGCCCGTGGGGCCGCCGGCTCCAGGAGACCTTCTCCCGCCCCGGCGGCGAGGTGCTCGAACGGCGCATGCGCACGATGCCCAACGAGGAGTACCAACGGATCCTACGCGCCCACCCTGCGGAGATCCGCGACCGTCTGCTGCGCGGCTGCACCGCGCAGGACGCCGCCGCCCTGACCAAGCTGCTCGCCGGTCACGACGACGGCGCCCTCGCCGAGCTCGTGCGCGACCTCGGCGGCCATGACCTCCAAGAGCTGCAGGCCGCGTTCGCCGCCATCGACGACACCCGGCCCACCGTGGTGTTCGCCTACACGATCAAAGGCCGCGGCCTGGCCACCGAAGGGCACCCCAACAACCACGCCGCACAGCTCACCGAGGAGCAGATGCACGAGCTCGCCGAGGCCTCCGGCACCTCGCTCCAGGACCCGTGGGTCCGCTTCCCCGAGGACACTCCGGCCGGCCGGCTGTGCACCGAGGTGGCCCGGCGGCTGGCCCGAGAGCCCATCACCCCGGCCGTGCCCCCGACCGTCCCCGCCGAGCTCGGCTGGAGCCCGAAGGCGGTGACCTCCACCCAGGCCTCCCTGGGCCGGTTCCTCTCCGACCTGCGCCGCGCAGCCCCCGAGGTGACGGACCGGGTGGTCACCGTCAGCCCCGACGTCGCCAGCTCCACCAACCTGGGCGGGTGGATCAACAAGACCGGGGTGTGGTCCCTGGCCGGGAGGCATGACTGGTTCTCGGACGACAGGGAGCGGCTGCTCAAGTGGCAGGAGAAGCCGCAGGGCCAGCACATCGAGCTCGGGATCGCCGAGGTCAACCTGGTCAGCCTGGCCGGCGAGCTGGGGCTCACCGGTGAGCGCTGGGGTCAGCCGCTGATCCCCATCGGGGTGCTCTACGACCCGTTCATCAACCGGGCGCTGGAGCCGTGGACCTTCGGGCTCTACGCGGGAGGCCGCTCCCTCATGATCGGCACCCCCTCCGGGGTGACCCTGGCGCCGGAGGGCGGGGCACATCAGTCCATCAACACACCCTCGGCGACCCTGGAGATCCCCGGGCTGACCAGCTGGGAGCCCGCCTTCGCCCAGGATGTGGAATGGGTGATGCTTGAGGCCATGCGGGACCTGCTGGATCCCGCCGGCGGCTCCGCCTATCTGCGCCTGTCCACCCGCCCGGTGGACCAGTCCCTGGCGAAGGTGCCCGAGGACGAGCTGCTGCGCCGTCGTCGTCGGGAGCAGGTGGTGGCCGGCGGGTACCGGCTCTCCGCGCATCCTGCTGCTGAGGACGACGTGACCCTGGTGGGGGCCGGCGCGATCATGACCGAGGTGTGCGCGGCCGCCGAGGCGCTGGGCCGGCACGGGATCCGGGCCGGTGTGGTCTGCGTGACCAGCCCCAGCCTGCTGTTCCGGGCGCTGCGGGCCCGGCGTGAGGTGACGGCGACGCCGCGCTCGGCGATCCTGGACACGCTGTTCCCGGCCGAGCACCCGCGGCCGCTGGTCACCGTGATGGATGCCCACCCGCACACGCTCGCGTTCCTGGCCGGAGTGCGCGGCGATGAGACCCACACGCTGGGGGTCACCGCGTTCGGGCAGGCCGGCACCATGGCGGAGATGCACCGGCTGCACGGCATCGACGAGGACTCGATCGCCTCGGTCGCCCTGGGGCTGCTGGGCCGCTGAAGGGCTGTCCCTCCCGTTGGCTCCAGAGGCAACCTGGCCTAGCGCTGGGTGCGCAGCAGCTCTTCGGCGCGGACGGCGACGTCGGTCTCGCGGGCGGCGAGCGTGTCGATGAGCGTCTCGACGTGGGCCACCCGGGACTCCCAGTCCTCTCCGCGCTGCTCGCGGCGGGGGAGGCGCTCCAGGGCCTGGACCTCGCGCCAGGCGGTGGCCAGCGCGGCCTCGTGGAGGCGCTGGTCGGCCTGCTCGGCGCGGCCTCCGGTGGGGGAGTCCCCGCCCAGGACAGCGACCATGTCCAGGCGGGAGAGGTCCAGTCCGAGGGCGAGCTCGTCGAGTCGCGAGCGCAGCCCGGCCAGCTGGTGCCGCACCCGGCGCGTCCCGATCCCCCGACGCCCGGCCTCCGCGACGGCGACGCCGATCATCAGCAGCGTCTGCGCCCCGGCCCACACGGAGACGGCCACGAGCCAGAACAGGGAGGTGGTGTCCACCTTCACCGACTCCTGGTGGTTGTACTCCATGGCGCGGCCCAGATCCTGCATCGTGTTGGCCACCTGGTCGCCCAGGGTGATCTCGAAGTCTCCGGCGCCGGAGACGATGAGGTCCGTGGCCCGGAAGGAGTAGGTGCCCAGGCGGCTGTCCACTCCCGAGCTGATCTCCCCGGTCATCGTGTAGCCCACGGCGAAGGTGTCCTCGTCCAGCAGCCAGACCGGCAGGATCCCCTGCCCGAGGGCCACCTCCCCGGAGGCGGCGTCGATGACACCCGGATCTTCGGCGCCGACCTCCTCCTTGATCCGGGCATGGGCATCGAGGATGTCCCAATAGTCGATGTCGATGCGGTAGTCGTGGTCGGGGCGTGCGGAGTAGCTGATGTAGTCGTCGGCGGGAAGCAGCGCCACATGCAGCTCGAGGTGGTCCGGCAGCAGAGCCGTGTCCTCGGTGAACTCGACGGTGCGCGCCATGGACTCCCGTACGTACTCCAGGGTCAGGGAATCCTGGTTGGAGGGCCGGAGGTCGGAGGGCTCCTCGAACTCGGGGACGGCCCCGAGGTCGCCGTGCACGTCCAGGGCCGCCAGCGGCTGGTCTCCTTCGAGCGTCCGGCCGAAAGCGGTGTTCACGTCGGCCCGGTCGACGGCGGCCCATCCGGACACAAGCCCGGCCGCCACCGGCAGCAGCAGGGTGACGGTGGCGACGACGGCCTGCCAGCCCTCCTCGCTGATGCCGCCGCTCGGGTCGCCGTCGGGGCGTCCGGCCTGCTCCAGCTGGGCCAGGACGCGCTCGGCGGACCACATCGGACCGCCCTGCGCCCCGTGTTTCAAGCCGAGGGAGGCGCGCAGCTCGGCCAAGGAGTCAGTGGCCCCGCCGGAGCTGGCCAGCACGCGACGGCGGACCCGCTCCTCCGCGTCGCGGCGGAGCTCCTTCTTCCCGGGGCTTCCCTCTCGGCGATGGGCCTTCAGCGCGCCGCCCAGTGAGCTGCAGGCCCCGACGATCCGTCGTTCCGCCGCCTCCCAGCGGTCCAGCAGATCCGCATGCTCGCTGACCAGGCGCGCACCCTCCTCGCCGTCGTCGTCACCGCTCCTCGCCGGGATCGTCGCGGCCTCCTGGTTCAGCGCCAGGAGCTCGTCCCGGGCGTGCTCGAGCCGCTCCAGGGCCTGGCTGGCCCCCTCGCCGGCGAGCGAAGCGAGTCGGCCCTGCTGGGCCAGCACCTCGTCCACCGACTGCAGCAGCGGCAGGGCCAACCGGTCCAGCACCGACCCGGAGCCGGCGTGCCCGGCGCGCAGCTCCGAGGCGGCGGCCAGGGCGTCGGCCCGCCGCTGAAGTTCGGCGGTCTCCTGCTCGAACTGATCCAGGTCGGACCATGCCGGGGCTCTGCCGCCCGGCTCACCGGAGGGCCCGCGGGGAGCCGGGCCGCCCAGCCAGGCGTGCTCCAGCTCCTGCTCACGGCGGGCCAGCCGCAGACTGTCCCGCCGGATGCGGTCCCAGTCGGTCTCCAGTGCCGCCAAGGAGTCGGTCGCGACGATGTCGCCGGCACTGCCCAGAGCAGCCCGGGCGGTCTCGAAGCGCAGCTCCAGGACGTCGAGCTCCAGCACCACGCGGGCCAGGCGGAGCTTCGCTCGGGTGAAGCGTCGCAGGCGCCGTCGCTGGAGTCCCCGGCCGCGCACCCAGACGAACAGCAGTGCGACGCCCGCCATCAGCGGCAGGGCCGCCGCCGCGACCCAGGTCACGGCGGAGCGGCCGCCCTCGTCGAAGTGCATGTCCGCGGCGGTCAGTGCGGCGCCCACCACGGCATTGGGGCCGTGGCCGATGGTGCGGTTGTTCACGAAGGTTTCGCGCACCGTGGAGGCTACCCCGTAGCGATCATCGGAGTCGAGGCCGCTGATGCCCACGCGGGTGGCGTCGGCGAGGGCCAGGTCCGGATCCTCCGGATCGTCGCCCACGGAGAGGATCATGTCCGCATCCTCGATCTCGCCGTTCATGTATTCGTCCCAGTCGAGCTCCCGCTCCACCACACGGACGGTGAAGGGCTGGTAGCTGGCGATGCGGTCCTCAGCCGCGGCCTCCACGGTCTCCTGGGTGATGCCGTGGGGAAGGCCGTCCTCGACGATGAAGCTGACCTCGGCCTCAGGCTCGGTGGTGACGCGGTCATAGCCCACGAGGCCGATCCCCACCGAGGCTCCGGCCAGCCCGAGGGCGAGCATGGGGGCGAGCCAGGCGGGGAGTCGGCCGATGACGTCAGCGAACGACGAGTCGCCGGAAGAGGTGCGCGTCATCGCTTCAGTGTACGAGACCTCGTCACACCTGGGCCGGTGCGGAGTCGGAGCAGTGGGCCTGGAGCGCACGCATTGCGGCCGCCACCCGCGGGTTCTCCTCCGAGCCTCGGCGACGGGCGAGCAGGATCCGACGTCGTGGCACGGGAGATCCGGCCAGGGGGACCTGGACGACGTCGGGATGCGGGATCGTCATCGCCAGCCGGGGCACCGCGGCGATGCCGGCACCGGCTGCCACCAGCGCGGTCGTGGCGGTGAACTCCTGCGCCAGGTGGGCGACCCGCGGGGCGTAGCCGACGGCCCGGGTGGCGGCCAGCAGCTCGGCATAGGCGTCCTGGTGCGGATGCCCGGTGATCCAGTCCTGGTGGGCGGCGTCCTGGAGGGTGACCGTCTCCGCCGCGGCGAAGGGGTGGGCCCGGGGGACCAGCAGGTCGAGAGGGTCATCCTGGAGGCCGGTCACTGTGAGGTGATCTGCGGACAGCCCGCCGGTGGAGTCGTCGGCCACGTAGATGCCGAGGTCCACCGCCCCGGACTCCAGGGCGGCCACGAGCTCGCCGGAGTAGACCTCCTTGACCACCGGGCGCAGCTGGGGGTGCTGAGCCCGCAGGCCGGGGAGGGCCGGGGCGATGATCGAGGAGATGGCCGTGGGGAACCCGCCGATGCTGATCGGTCCGCACAGCTGTGTGGCGGCGGTCGCCACATCACCGAGGGCGGTCTCCCACTGGGCGTTGAGCGCGCGGGCGTGGGCCACCAGCCGCTCGCCCGCCGGGGTGAGGCGGACGCGCCGCCCGTGACGTTCCAACAGGTCGACGTCGAGCTCGCGGGCCAGTTCCTTGAGCTGCCGGGAGACTCCGGAGGGGGTGCGGTACAGCGCCTCCGCGGCGGCCGTGACCGTGCCGTGCTCACAGACGGCGATGAGCAGCTGGAGGCGCGAATCAATCATGTACCTATAGTGCATGAAATCAGGAAAATGATGAACCTGGACTCCATGATGATGTCCCCGTAGAACTGAAGGTATGACACCACATGCCCCCGCAGAGACGACTCTCGAGAGCCCGCGACGGCTGGCGGCCATCCTGCTGCTGTTCGCGGCGGTGATGCTGGTCGGCGGGACGGACATGACCAAGGTCGTGGTCGCCCTGCCGGAGCTGACCGCCGACGTCTCGCTCGACCCCGCCGGGTCGGTCTGGGTCGCTGACATCTACCCCCTGGCGGCCGGCGCCGTCCTGATGACCAGTGCCGTGCTCGCCGACCGCTTGGGGCGGCGACGCCTCTACCTGTCCGGGCTGGTGGTGGCCGTCCTCAGCGCCGCGCTGGTCGGCTTCTCCTCCACCGGTGCGGCGGTCATCGCCGGGCGGATCGGCCAGGGCGTCGGAGCGGCGCTGCTGATCGCCGGCACGGTCGCGATCATCCGGGTGACCTTCCCTGGAGGCCGTCTGCGCGCCCTGGCCTACGGGGTCTGGGTGGTCGGCTTCAGTGCGGGTTCGGCGCTCGGGCCGCTGGTGGGCGGAGTGCTGGTCGACCTGGCCGGCTGGCGCTGGGTCTTCTGGGTCAATGTGCCGGTGCTCGGCCTGTGTCTGGTGGCCGCCGTCGTCGTGCTGCGTGAGTCCCGCAACTCGGACCCGCCTCGCCTGGACGGGCTCAGCATCGTGTCTTCGATGGCCGCCGTCGGGCTGCTGGTGGTGGGGATGAAGACCCTGGCGCGGCCCGAGTCGCCGGCCTGGGCCAGTGTGGCGGCGCTGCTCGGCGGGGTGCTCCTCGCGGTGGTGTTCGTGGGCCGCCAGCTGCGCATGCCGCGGCCGTTCCTGGACGTGCGGCTGCTCGCCGACCCGCTGCTGGGCACCTCCGCGGTGATCATCCTCGGGACGCTCGGCGTCTTCAACGGCGCCCTGTATCTGCTCACGCAGCAGCACCAGCTGGTCGACGGACTCTCCGCCGTGCGCACCGGCATCGCCCTGCTCCCTCTGGTCGCCGCCAGTGCGGCCGGAGGGCTCCTGGGGCCGCTGCTGCACCGATGGATTTCGCAACGACCCCTCATCGTCGTCGGACTGGGCCTGGTCGCCGGCGGGCTGCTGACGGTGGCTGCGCTCGACGGCGTCGGCAGGTCGGCGGGCATGGTGCTGCTCGGGGTCGGGGCCGGGATCATCATGTCCATCGGGGCGAACGCACTCATGAGCGCGGCGCCGGAGACCCGGACCGCCGACGCCGGCGCCATCCAGGAGACCGCCTTCGCACTCGGCGCAGGCGCCGGCATCGCCGCGCTGGGGACGCTGGCGATCCATCATGGAGCCGACGTCGGCGGCGGGGCCTCCGCAGCCGTCCATGGTCCCGGCGCCGAGGCCGCCCTCGGGCTGGGTGCAGTCCTCTATGCCCTGTTCGCCCTGGGCGCGGGCCTGATCATCCTCAGCGCCGCCGATGGCGATCCGGAACGGATCGCCGAACAGGAGCCTGTGCGCAAGGCTGTGGGGGAGGCGCAGCATCATCAGGGTGCGCGGCGCGAGCGCGCGGATCGTCGCCCGCGGAATGCTGAGGGGGCCGACGTCCGGCGCGAGCCCGTCAAGGTCGGCGGTCGTCGCGGATCGGGCGTCACGTCCCGTGCGTCATCGAGGTGACCGCCCTCCCCGTCTTCTGGGGCGGAGGCCGGAGCCCTTGTGATGCGGGGGCCCATGGTATTGCCTGAAGGGATGAGTCCGGTCTCCTCTCCGCCGGCGCGCGACGCCACTCTCGACATCGCGAAGGCGCTGGCCATCATCCTCATCGTGGTCGGGCATGTGTGGCGCGCGCTGGAGCCGGCAGGCCTGGTGCAGGACCCCCTCCTGACGCAGGTGGACGGCGTCATCTACATGGCTCATCTGTCGGTCTTCGCCTTCGCAGCAGGGCTGTTCGTGGCCGGCGGGATGCGCCGCGACGGACCCTGGCACTACGCCCGCGCCCGCACGGTCACCTTCCTGTGGCTCTACACCCTGTGGTCCACCCTGCAGCTGCTGATGAAGATCGCCGTGGGCTCGGTGGTCAACGACCCGGTCTCGCCGGTGGAGCTGCTGAGGATCTGGGAGCCGAAGGAGCAGTTCTGGTTCTTCGGGTGGCTCACCCTGATGATGCTGCTCGCGGCCGCAGCCCGGCCCTGGATCAGCCGTCGGGCCGCCGCAGTGACCCTCGGGGCCGCCGCCGTCGGCTCGCTGGCGGTGTGGGGGCTGAACTGGAACGTCCTCGGTGGTGAGGGCCTCGCGCTGACGGTCTTCTTCTTCGCGGGAGTGGTGCTGACCGGGCGCCGTCTGCTCGGCTGGATGCAGGGCCTCCGCGTCGTGCCGGTGCTCCTCGTGCTCGTCGTGGGCGGCGCCGTGTGGGTGGTGCTGGGCGCCACGCTGCTGGGGACACCGCCCACGGCCTACGGGAGTCTCCGCACCGTCTCCAGCGTGGCGCTCGGTGTCGTCGGCTCGAGCGCCGGCGTCGTCGCCGTCCTCGCGGTGTCCTGGCTGTTGGCGCGGAGGTCCGCGGGCATGCGCTGGCTGGCGTGGATCGGTGAGCGGTCGCTGGTGGTGTTCGTCGCGCATGTGTTCTTCACGGCGAGCACGCGCATCGCGCTCAGCGCGGTGGGAGTCGACTCCCTCGGCGTCCACGTGGTGGTGCCTACCCTCGCCGGCGTCGTCGGGCCGCTGGTGCTCTACGTCGTCGCACTGCGGCTGCGGCAGGACTGGGTGTTCGAGGCCCCGCGGTGGCTGAGACGCCTCACCCGTGCTGACCGGAGTCCCGCCCCGCGTCCCTGAAGGCGGGTGGGTTCTCGTGTCCCGGGCGGGAATATGCACCCCATGCCCAAAGTTGAGTATCATTGACTCAAGTTTGCATGACAGGGCTCGCCGGACCTGATGTACTACAGGTGAGGGCCCGCCGAGGCGCTGAGAAAGGAGCCTTCACCCCATGGACGTCAAGCTCACCACGAAGTCGCAGGAGGCCGTGTCGGCCGCCGCGATGAACGCCAGCACCGCTGGGAACCCGCAGATCGAACCGGCCCACATCCTCAAGGCGCTGATGGACCAGCGGGAGTCCGTGGCCGTCGCGCTGCTCAAGGCCGCCGGGGCGGACCCCGACGCCGTCTCCACCCGGGCCTCCGCGGCCATCCGGCAGCTGCCGGCCACCAGCGGCGACGCCGTCGCGGCCCCGCAGTTCTCCCAGGCCGGGCTGTCCGTCATCAGGGCCGCGCAGGCAGAGGCCGAGCAGATGGGCGACGACTACGTCTCCACCGAGCACCTGCTGCTCGGTGTGGCCGCTGACGCCGGACCCGCCGGCCGCGCCCTGTCCGAGGCGCAGGCCGGCCCGGAGGCGCTGAAGGCCGAGCTGCCCGGACTGCGCGGCGACCGCAAGGTCACCACCCCGGATCCGGAGAACACCTTCCAGTCGCTGGAGAAGTTCGGCACCGACCTCACCGAGGTCGCCCGCTCCGGCAAGCTGGATCCCGTCATCGGGCGCGACTCCGAGATCCGCCGCGTGGTCCAGGTGCTCTCCCGGCGCACCAAGAACAACCCCGTGCTCATCGGTGAGCCCGGCGTCGGCAAGACCGCCGTCGTCGAAGGGCTGGCGCAGCGCATCGTGGCCGGCGACGTCCCCGAGTCCCTGCGGGACAAGACGCTGATCTCCCTGGACCTCGGGGCGATGATCGCCGGAGCGAAGTACCGCGGCGAGTTCGAGGAGCGGCTCAAGGCCGTCCTGGAGGAGATCAAGGCGGCCGAGGGCGGGATCATCACCTTCCTCGACGAGCTCCACACCGTGGTCGGCGCCGGCGCCTCCGAAGGTTCCATGGACGCGGGCAACATGCTCAAGCCCATGCTGGCCCGCGGCGAGCTGCGGCTCATCGGTGCCACCACCCTGGACGAGTACCGGGAGAACGTGGAGTCCGACGCCGCCCTGGAGCGCCGCTTCCAGCAGGTCTACGTGGGCGAGCCCTCAGTGGAGGACACCATCGGCATCCTCCGTGGCGTGAAGGAACGCTACGAGGCCCACCACAAGGTGGCCATCGCCGACAACGCCCTGGTGGCCGCCGCCTCGCTGTCCGACCGGTACATCACCGGACGTCAGCTGCCGGACAAGGCCATCGACCTCATCGACGAGGCCGCCTCCCGGCTCCGCATGGAGATCGATTCCGCGCCGGTGGAGATCGATGAGCTGCGCCGGGTGGTGGACCGTCTGACCATGGAGGAGATGGCCCTGGCGGAGGAGACCGACGCCGGCTCCGCCGAGCGCCTGCAGGCGCTGCGGGGCGACCTCGCGGACAAGAAGGAGGAGCTCGCCGAGCTCACTGCCCGCTGGGAGGCCGAGAAGTCTGAGCTCAACCGGGCCGGTGAGCTGCGCGTCCAGCTCGACGACCTGCGCAGCCAGGCCGAGCGCGCCCAGCGCGAGGGGGACCTCGCCGAGGCCTCCCGTCTGCTCTACGGGGAGATCCCCCAGCTGGAGCAGCGCCTGGCCGACGCCGAGGCCCAGGAGAGCTCGCCCGGGGAGGGCCGGGGTGCCCGCATGGTCTCCGAGGAGGTCGACGCCGACGGCATCGCCGAGGTCATCTCCGCCTGGACCGGGATCCCCGCGGGCCGTCTGATGCAGGGCGAGACCGAGAAGCTGCTCCACATGGAGGAGCTCATCGGCTCCCGGCTCATCGGTCAGCACAAGGCGGTCGCCAGCGTGGCCGACGCCGTCCGTCGGGCCCGCACCGGGGTCTCCGACCCGGACCGGCCCACCGGTTCCTTCCTGTTCCTGGGTCCCACCGGGGTGGGCAAGACCGAGCTGGCCAAGGCGCTGGCCGAGTTCCTCTTCGACGACGAGCGCTCCATGGTGCGCATCGACATGTCCGAGTACTCGGAGAAGCACTCCGTGGCCCGGCTGGTCGGCGCGCCTCCCGGGTACGTCGGCTTCGACGAGGGCGGTCAGCTCACCGAGGCGGTGCGGCGGCGCCCCTACTCGGTGGTGCTGCTGGACGAGGTGGAGAAGGCCCACCATGAGGTCTTCGACATCCTGCTCCAGGTCCTCGACGACGGCCGCCTCACCGACGGGCAGGGCCGCACCGTGGACTTCCGCAACGTGGTGCTGATCCTGACCTCCAACCTGGGCTCCCAGTTCCTGGTGGACCAGTCGCTGGAGGCCGACGCCCAGCGCAAGGCCGTCATGGAGGTGGTCAACCGGTCCTTCAAGCCGGAGTTCCTCAACCGCCTGGACGACATCGTGATGTTCGACCCGCTGTCCATGGAGCAGCTCAGCAGCATCGTGGACCTGCAGATCGGGTCCCTGCAGGAGCGGATGGCCTCCCGCCGTCTGGTCCTGGAGGTCACCGACCCGGCCCGCGAGTGGCTGGCCTTCACCGGCTACGACCCCGCCTACGGGGCGCGACCCCTGCGTCGGCTGGTGCAGCGGGAGATCGGTGACCAGCTGGCCAAGGCGCTGCTCTCCGGTGCGGTGGAGGACGGCGACACCGTCCTGGTGGACCGGCAGGAGCTCTCCCTGGAGGAGGATTCCGTGCACGGGCTCACCGTGGCGAAGAAGGATGCGGCAGTGACGGGCTGAGGCCGCGTGATCCCTCCGTCGAGTGGCCGCGAATCCCGGCATCTGCCCAGCGACGCGCCGCGACACGGGTGAAAGTACCGCGATTCGTGGCCACTCGATGCTGCTGGGGGGCTGCTCAGAGGTGGATGCCCTCGCGGGCCAGCAGACGGCGCTTCGTGGTCACCCCGCCGAAGCCGTATCCGCCGATGGAGCCGTCCGCCAGGATCACCCGGTGGCAGGGGATCGCGAACGCCACCAGGTTGTGTGCACAGGCGCTCGCCGCAGCCCGGTGGGCCAGCGGCCGTCCCGCCATCTGCGCCAGCTCCGCGTAGGAGACCGTCTCGCCGGCCGGCACCTCGCGCAGCGCCGACCACACCTGCTGCCGATACTCCGAACCCGGCTGGACGACGACGAGGCCGTCGAAGGCGCCATGGTCGCCGTCGGCGTAGGCCGCCACGGCCTCGGCAACGGCGCCCCGGTCCGTGGGCAGCGGGTTCATCTCCCGATCCGCGGTCTCCGGGGCTGTGGCCTCCAGCCGCTCCATCATCTGCTCCAGGCATCGGCCGATCGCGGCCACCTCAGGCTCCTCGCCCACGGGCCGAGCCAGGCTCGCGGCGCGGATGGTGTCATCCTCGGGGGAGTGGACGACGACGGCGGAGCCGAGCTCGCCCAGCGATGCGGAGGACCAGCGCAGCTCCGGCAGCGGCGTGGAAGGGTCGGTGGTCATCGGGTCTCCTGGCGTGGTGGAACATGGGGTGATTCCAGGGTCTCAGGCGCCGGGGTGCCGGTGCCGCAGATCAGGCGCAGGACATGTGTGCGCATCAGATGGTCTTCCCAGGTGGCGCTCTCGGGTCCGAGCTGACCGAAGCGCAGCATGTTCACCATGCCGAGAAGGCTCGCCCAGACGGAGACGGCCCGCAACGCTGAATGAGGGGGTATGGCCAGGCCGAGCTCGTCCAGGTCCCTGGCGAGCCAGAGCGCCGCCGGGTCCCGTGCCGCCGACTCGGAGGAGAGTCGGGGATCGTCGGTGTCGTCGTCAAGGGCTGCGACCAGCCGAGCCACCTGGATGGCGACGCGTGTCCCGGGGAGGACAGTGTGCCGTGGGGCCCGGTAGTCCGCCACGGGGGACCCATGGATGAGTTCCCACCGGCGGGGATGACGCCGGGACCAGTCCAACATTGCGAAGGCGACCGATTCCAAGGAGTCATCACGTGCCACAGCGGCGTCGACCGTGTCTGCCAGGCGATCGTAGGCGTCGGTGATCAGGAGCGTCAGCAGCTCGTCCCGACTCCGCACGTAGCGGTAGACGGCACTGGAGACCACGCCGAGGTCCCGTGCCACCGCTCGGAGCGACAGACTCTGGGCGCCGTCGGCGTCGAGGTGGCGGGTGGCGATCTCCAGCACGGCGGCCTCCGTGGCCTGCCTGTTCTTCTGGCGGGGCGTCATGCCGGCGTCGGGCGTCATGGCACGAGGCTAGCAGGAGGCGGAGATCACCAGTCACGCATGAGAGCAGTGCTCTTGTTTTCGGGAGCTGTGGGGAATAGGGTCGATTCGTCATCGGAGAGCAGTGCTCTCATTCGTGGTGCGGGACATCGACAGGAGGCTGGCCATGCGCACAGCAACGGTCATCGGCTATGGGCAGATCGGAGCGCGGATCGTCGCCGATCTGCTGCGTCAGGGAGTGGAGACGACGGTGGTGACGCGCTCTGCGGGGGCCTCGGTGCCGGACGCGGCGAGGCATGTGATCGGCGATGCCGGACGCCGGGACGACGTCGCCGGCGCCGCAGCGGGGGCTGAGGCGATCTTTGCCTGCTTCCACACCGGGTATGACGCCCGGCTATGGGCAGATGTCCTGCCCGGGTTGGAGCAGGTGGTGCTCGATGTCGCTGCCGAGCAGAGCAGCGTGGTGATCTTTCCCGAGTCGACCTACGCCTTCGCGGCCCAGGCGGAGGAGCTCAGAGACGACGCCGCGTTCGCGCCCGCAGAGGACAAGGGACGGGTGCGTCAGCAGCTGATGGAGGCGCGGTCGGCTCATCCCGCTCGCGCGCTCAGCGTGCTGGCGGGAGATCTCGTCGGCCCTGATGCTGTGCCCGGGACGAGTGTGGTCCGCATGATGATCACGGACCGCGTGGCGGCGGGTCGGCGCCCCATCGTTCCGGCAGACCCTGATGTGCCGCATGCCCTCACCGACATCGCCGATCTCAGTGCGGCGATGATCCACAGTGCGGAGCACGTCGAGGAGCTGCTCGAGGGGATGCCAGGGGCCGGTGGGCATCGGCTGCTGATCGCGCCGTCGCAGGCGCCGACCCTGCGTGACGTCGGCGAGCGTGCGGCCAGAGTCGCCGGTCGTCCTGTGGCGGCGCCGTGGGTGCTGCCTCATGGTGTGTTGCGCGCTGCAGGGCTGGTCAGTCGGACGGCGCTGGAACTCGCCCGGCTTCAGCCCATCTGGTGGCGTCGCTGCGTCCTGGTCCCGAGCGGAGAGTTCGCCGGTGCACTGCCTGGAACGCCCTGGAGGCGCAGCGTCGAACAGATGGTGAGGCAGAGCGTGGAAGGGGCACCTGTCTGAGGCTGGCCGCCGCCTCAGGCGTCGGCGTCAGTGCTGTCAGCGTCGTCCGTCTCGTCTTCGGTGTCCTCCGTGCCCTCGGCGTCATCTCCGGCGTCATCTCCGGAGCCGGGCTCGGCGTCCTCATCGTCGGCGGCGGAGGAGTGCTCCTCCGGGTCCACCACGAAGTTCCCCGTCATGGTGGTGCCGCCGGCGGGCTGCAGCAGGCAGTTCACCCGCCGGTCGCTTTCGCGACGCCAGGTGGACTCGGTCGGGTGGGAGATGCGGACCTCCAGTGCGAAGTCCACGGAGTCCACGGCGTCCTGGTCCAGCTGGCCGTTCTCCTCGCAGGCGCGGTGGGCCCGCTCCGAGATCTCCTCATCACCCGGGTACTCGCCCACCTCAAGGTCCTCCCAGTGGATCACCTGCACGTCATAGCTGTGGTCGCATTCGATGATCGTGGCAGGGGCGGATTCGTCATGCGGCTGGAAGCCGGTCAGGCAGTCGCCGGCCGACCACTGGTCCGGGGCGGCGTCGCGGAGGATCACCCCATCGATTCCGGGATCGTCCTCGCGCTCCGCGACCGTCTCCGGCAGCTCTGTGGGCTCCTCGCGGATCAGGAACCACCACAGCAGAGCCAGCATGAAGAGCACGACCAGCCCGCCGATGAAGACGAAGGGGAGCATGTTCGGTCGGTGTGGGTCCCGGTGAGCGGTCTCGCGGACGTCGAACTCCTCGAGCCCCGCAGGCTCCGCCTCCTCGGGCGTGCCGGTCGGGGTGTCAGCGGCCGGCCCGTCCGTGGCCGGCTCGTCGGCGGGCATCTTCTGCGCGGGTGTCTGACCCTCCCCGGAGGTGCGGGCGTCACGAGCACCCTTCCCTCGGGCGGCGCGCTGGCGAGCCTCGCGGCGGGCCCGGCGCGTCTGCGGCGAGGACGTCCCGTCCTGGCCGTCGGTGCGGGCTGTCGGGTCGGTGGTGCCGTCTTCGGTGCTGTCTTCCACTGCGGCGGTGCTCCTGTGCGCGTCGTGGCGGGTTCGGCGGGGGCCTCCGGCGGAGCCCCGCGGCGCGCCGCCGGGGTGATGTCCGTCCCATCCGGCCGTCATCCAGGGTGCCGTCAGGTGGTGACGGCACCCGGAAGAACAGCCTGTGAGCAGGTGGGGACCCCCGTGAACTGGACCTTCCCGGCGCGCGACACACTGCAGGACGGGCCCGAGTGGAGGGCTTCGCCCTGCGCGGACGTGCGACGCGCCGTTCCCAATCATGTTAACCTAGGAAGCACGAACCAGTTGATCGCAGAGATACTCCCGCGGTGGACCCTGCCCGGCATCGCGAGGACCAGAGAAGACAGAGGGGGTCTCGCTCATGGGGCGCGGCCGTCAGAAGGCGAAAGCAACGAAGCAGGCTCGGGAGATCAAGTACTTCACCCCGAACACTGACCTGTCAGCTCTCGAGCGAGAGCTGGCTCAGTCGCGTGGGGACAGCTCGGCGGATGACCTGACCTCATACGAGTCGGAGGACGAGTCGTACGGCTACGACGACCTCTCAGACCGCTACGGCCGCTGAGTTCGTGGAGCAGCGCAGCACGGCTCCCCTCAGCAGGTCGGCACAGATCAGCAGTCACGAATCCGACCCGGCGATGACCGCCGGGTCGGATTCTGCTGTGCCTGGAAACGGCACCCGCTACACCGATTCCCCGGCCTTCACCACACCTGTGGCCAATGCGCATCGGGCCGCTCTGCGTTCCATCGCCCGGGTGGTGGAGGACAGCGCCCCGCCGCAGCCCGCCCAGGAGGCCCGCGCAGGAATCCTGGAGATGATGGGGTCCCTGAGGGTCCTGGTGGTCACCGGGGCCGGCGTCTCCACCGATTCCGGCATCCCTGACTATCGAGGCCCGCAGGGCTCGCTGCACCGGCACCGTCCCATGACGTACCAGGAGTTCCAGCACGACGCCGGCGCCCGTCACCGGTACTGGGCCCGCAGCTATGTGGGCTGGCGTCACATGGACCAGGCTGCTCCGAACATGGCCCATCGCATCCTTGCCGACTGGCAGCGCCGGGGGCTGCTCTCCGGCCTGGTGACGCAGAACGTGGACGGTCTGCACGCCCAGGCGAACCGCGAGGTCGGAGTCGCCAGCCCCCTGATCCCGCTGCACGGGGACCTGGGCACCGTGGTGTGCCTGGCCTGCGGCAACCGGGAAGACCGGCGGCACCTGGACTCGCGGCTCGAGGAGGCCAACCCGGGCTATGCCGAGGAGGCGATCCACGCCGCCGAGAACGTCAATCCCGACGGCGACGTCAGCCTGGACGACTCCTGGGTCCAACGGTTCCACATGGTGGCCTGCCTGGTCTGCGGCTCGACGCGTCTGAAGCCCGACGTGGTCTACTTCGGCGAAAGCGTCCCGCCGGAGCGCAAGGCCGCCGTCGACGAGCTCATCGACGCCTCCACCGGACTGCTCGTGGTGGGGTCCTCGATGGCCGTGATGAGCGGCTTCCGGATCGCCCTGCACATGCGGCGGGCCGGCCGTCCGATCGGGGTCATCAACGGGGGCCCCTCCCGTGCGGACGCGAAGGCGGACTGGCGCTGGCGCACGCGCATCGCCCCGGCGTTGCAGGACCTCGACGCCGCCCTCGCCTGAATCTCATTGCTTGGCTGAACCTCAGTGCTCGGCTGAACCTCAGCGGGGCGGAGACGTCGCCTCAGCCCTGCGAGTGTCCACCCGCGCCGAGCTTGACGATCGCCTCCACGATCGTCGACCGCTGCGCCTCGGTGAAATGGCCCGGGGTCAGCGCCTCGTAGAACCACAGCCCGTCGGCGGCCAGTCGCGCCAGGAACGGCAGCAGGGCAGGGTCCGGCTCGGAGTCCCGGGAGGAGCCGCTGTCTCCTGCGCTGTCTCCTGCGCTGTCGCCACTCGTCGGGGCCGGAGCCCCGCTCGGGGCCGGAGGGGACCAGCGGTCGTGGACCCGGTCCCAGGCGGCCTGGGCGGCCGGATCACCGGCGGACTCCAGCATCAGCAGCAGCTCGGCCCGGTCCGGGTTCTGCGAGGCGCGGATATAGGCGTCCAGGCGCTGCCCCGGCGTCAGCTCCTCATAGGGGCCGCCGGCTTCGGACTCCATGCAGGCCTCCCACTGCCCGGAGACGTGCTCATGCAGCGCCAGCAGCATGTCCTCCCGGGACGGGAAGTGGTAGAGCAGCCCGCCCTTGGTGAGTCCGGCTTCGGAGGCCACCGATTCGTAGGTCAGGGCCGTGACGCCGTCGCGCTGGACGATGCGCGTGGCGGCCTGCAGGATCTCGGTGCGTTTGGACTGTCGCATGATGGTCAAGCCTAACCGTCGTGGAGCGCGGGGCGCTCAGGAGTGCCGGGCCCTCAGTGGTTGCCCGGGTACGCCTGCGATGCGGTGCCGGGGGTGTAGCGGCGCAGCAGGGACAGCGTGGTAGCGGCGCCTGCCACCAGCACCACGGCGACGGCGACCAGCACCGCCACGAAGGCTCCGTCCATGGCGTCGGCGGCCGCGAGGACGACGTCGGACCGGCCGCTGGTCAGCGCCGCCGTCGGGCTGGCGTCGGCGAACTCGCCGGCACCGGTCGGCAGCACCAGGAACCGGAAGTAGGCGAAGTTCAGCAGGCTGCCCATCGTCGCCACGGCCACCAGGCCGCCGAACTCGTAGGAGACCTCCTCGATGGAGGCCGCCATCCCGGCCCGGCGCGGCGGGACGTTGCCCATGATCGCCGTGGAGGCCACGGAGATGGAGGCGCCGAGCCCGGCGCCCATGATCAGCAGCCCCAGCACCAGCACCGGCAGCAGGTGCTGCGCGGCCCCGACGACGGCGACGCCGGCGCCCACCGCCGCTGTGCTCAGTCCACCCCCGATGAGCAGCAGCAGACCGGTGCGCTGCAGGACCGCACCGCCGATCAGGGCCAGCGGCAGGGAGCCGACGGCGATGACGGAGACCAGCAGGCCCGCCTCCAGCGGGGTGTAGCCCTCCACGAGCTGGAAGCGCTGCGTGCTGGCCAGCTGGGCGCCCATGATGGCGAAGACGCTGGTCGCGGCGGCCACCATGCCTCCGGTGAAGGCCTTGTTCCGGAACATCGTGAAATCGATCAGCGGCTCCTGGCGCCGGGTCTGCCGCCGGCCGAAGACGGTCAGGGACGCGGCGGCGACGACGGCGGAGCCGATCACGAGCGGCCAGTTGATGTGGTTCTCCGCCAGGGACTTGATGGCCAGCACGGAGGCCGTGAGGCCGACCATCACCTGGGCCGAGGAGACCCCGTCCCAGTGCTTGCTGGGATTCCGGCGGTTGGGCGGGCCGATCAGGATGATGGCCAGCAGTCCCGCGACGGCGATGGGTACGTTGATCAGGAACACCGAGCCCCACCAGAAATGCTCCAGCAGCAGTCCGCCCACGATGGGGCCGATGGCCATGCCGACCAGCGAGACCGACGCCCACACGGCGATGGCGACGTTCCTCTCGCGCTCCATGGGGAAGCTGATCCGGATGAGCGCCAGGGTGGCGGGCATCATGGCCGCCGCCCCGACGGCGAGGAGCGCCCGGGCGGCGATGAGCGTCTCCGCAGTGGGGGAGAAGGCGGCCGCGAGCGAGGCGAGCCCGAAGATCACCAGCCCGTACTGGAAGAGCCGTTTGTGGCCGAGGCGGTCGCCCAGGGACCCGGATCCGGGCAGCAGCCCGGCGATGACCAGCGGATAGGCGTTGATGATCCACAACGACTGCGAGGTGGAGGCCTGGAGATCCTCGGTGAGCCGGGGCAGCGCCGTGTAGAGGACGGTGTTGTCCAGGGTGATGAGCAGCAGCGCGGAGGAGACGATGACGAGCACGCTCCAGCGCTGCCAGCGGGAGAGCTGCTGGCCGGGGCCGGTGTCCACGACAGGGAGGGAGGCAGTCGTCATGCCAGAAACTGTACCGGACGTATGGTGAAGTGTGGAGGGTTCTGGGACCGAGATCACCGGTGGGCGTGACGTGCGGTGCGGGCCCACGGCTGAGTGGGGCGCGGCTGACCCGGGCGTCCGCTCGGCGGCGCCCCGGGTCAGCGGCGCGACATGTACAGCGTGAACGCTTTCGTCAGCAGTCGGTCCACGGGGAAGTCCCACTCGCCGTAGGTCTGCACCACATCCGCCCCCATGGTGGTCTTGAACCGGGTGAGTCCGGCCAGCGGATACTCCGGGTCCAGGGACGGGCTGAGCCCGCCGAGGTCGTACCACCGGCACCCGGCGGCCAGCGCGTCTTCGATCTGCCGCAACTGCAGCGCCCGGGGTGCGTAGCGCTTGCGCTCCTCGGAGGAGGAGGCCCCGTAGACGTACCAGGCGAACTGCCCCTGCCGCACATAGATCGCCGCCGCCAGCAGCGTCTCCTCGTAGTGGGCGAAGTACAGCGTGCACTCGGTGTCCTCGGCGGCGTTGAGCTCGCGGAACATCCGTTGGAAGTAGCTCAACGGGCGACCGGTGAAGTCGTCACGCTCCGCGGTCTCCTCGTAGAGCGCCTGCCAGGCGGGCAGGTCCTCCACCCCGCCGGTGCTGATGGTCAGTTCCGAGCGGGTGGACTTGCGGGTCTGCCGCCGTGAGGTCTGGTCCATGCGGGCCAGGACCGCGTCGACGTCGAGGGCGGCGCCGTCGTCGTCGGTCAGCGGGATGCGGGCCTGGAACTGCGGCTGACCGGCCTCGAACTCCTCGGACGCGGAGGGAGCCTGCCAGCCGAGGCGCTCCAGCTCGGCACGGACCGCGTCAGCGCCGTCGTGGACCGTCAGGGGCTCCAGCTCGGTGATGCTGCGGTGCTCCCCGGAGGCCAGCGCGCGGCGGACGTCCTGGGCCGCCCAGCGGCGGGTGGCCCCGGGCAGGCCCATGCGGATCAGGAAGGCCCCCTGGCGCTTCAGGTGGTCGGTCAGGGCGGGCAGCAGCGCACGGAGCTCCACCTCGTCGGGGTCGAAGACCGGCCCCTCGGCCAGGTAGGCCAGGCTCTTGCGGCCCAGCACCGGAACGGCCGCAGGGACGGGCAGCCGGCGGTGGAGGACCAGGGTCGCGGCCACGAGCCGGTCGCCGTCGAAGGCTCCCAGGGACTCGCCCCGCCAGTCGGTCTTGACCTGCGGCCAGCGGGGATTCTGCAGGAACGACGACGTCGGGTGCCGACGCAGGAAGGCGGCGTGGTCGGCGGTGCTGATCGGCGTCACCGAGAGCCGGCGCGGGCTGGTCGTCTGCCGGGAGGGCTGGGGTGGGGTGCTCACGGTCCCGATGATACCGGCCGGGCCTGCCGCTCCCGGGGACGCCGACAGGCGGTGCGGGGGATCGCGGCTCGGGTGGCGAGTCTCAGAGTGCGGGCTCCGCCGGGCGTCCCGCCGCCGGCCCTGTCACCCACGCTACGCTGTCGCCCGTGACCATCCTCTCGCTGATCTTCTTCGCGCTGGCGACCGCCGGCACGCCTGGCCCGAACAACACGATCGCCATGGCCTCGGGCGCGACCTACGGGCTGCGCCGCACGGTGCCGACGATCGCCGGGGTGAACATCGGTTTCCCGGTGATGATCGTGCTCGTCGGGCTGGGGCTGGGTCAGATCCTGGAGCAGCAGCCGGTGGTCCTGGACGTGCTGCGGCCGATCGGCATCGCCTACCTGCTGTACCTGGCGTGGAAGATCGCCTCCGGCCCCACGGACCTCTCGGCCCAGGACGGGGCCCGTCCGCCGTCGTTCGTGCAGATGGCGCTCTTCCAGTTCGTGAACCCGAAGGCGTGGACCATGGTGGTGGGCGCGATCGCCGCCTACACGGGCTTCTGGGAGTCCTTCACCGTCGAGGTCCTGGTGATCGCCGCCGTCTTCCTGCTGTTCGGGACCCCGTGCACGGCGAGCTGGGCGCTGCTGGGCGTCGGGGCCGGGCGGCTCATCTCCAAGCCCGCGCACCTGCGGGTGTTCAACCTGGTGATGGCGGGTCTGCTGGTGGTCTCCTTAATGCCCGCCGCCGTGGAGACGGTGGCGTCCGTGACCGGTTGACGACTCTGGCGAGGAGCGTCGTCCGCCGGTACCCTGACGCGGGACAGCTTCGGCGTCGAGCAGAAGGGCCGCATGTCAACGCAGAACCACGCCTACGCCCCGTACCCTCCGACGGACGGCTCGTACCTGGGCCCGGATGAGGTGCGGCACCGGCTCAGTGACGACGACGCCCGGCGGCTCGGCCTGACCGGCTGGCGCCGCTGGACGGTCGGCCCCGCCGCCGGCACGCCCGGGCGGGCGAAGCTCCAGGTCGCGGCCGGGGTCGTGGGTGGCTCCCTGCAGCTGGCCTCGCAGCTCTACAACGTCGCCTCCGGGGTGGACACCGGGGTGTGGGCCACCGTGGTGATGATCAGCGGAATCCTCTTCTATGTCCTGGCCTTGGGCACCTATGTCACCTACCGCGGCAACATCGACCACGGCGTCTACGCGCGCCTCGACCAGGCGCGGCGCGAGGAGGTCGCCCGCTGGGAGGAGACCCACGGCCGCCGTCGCCAGCGGCTGCGGGATGCGGCTCAGGCTCAGCAGGCGCCGGAACGGGCCGCCCACCCACCCGGCGCGGGGGAGGGTGGACGGCCCGCGTGAACCGTCAGCGTGCGGATCACTGCATGTCTTCGAGCTGCTTGCCCTTCGTCTCCGGGACGAAGCGGAACACGAAGAACAGCGAGATCGCCGCACAGATGGTGTAGAAGCCGTAGGCCACACCCAGGCTCAGGTCCGCCATCATCGGAAACGTGGTGGAGATGGCGAAGTTGGCCAGCCACTGGGCCGCGGCCGCGATGCCGAGGGCGGTGGCCCGGATGCGGTTGTTGAACATCTCGCCCAGCAGCACCCAGACCGCCGGACCCCAGGACATGCCGAAGAAGACCACGAAGCCGTTGGCGGCCAACAGGGCGATGACGCCGCCGGTGTCGGTCAGCTGCGGGGTGACGCTGCCGTCGGCGGCCTCCACCACCGGGGCTGTGGCGAAGATCCACGCCAGCAGACCGAGGGTGACGGTCATGCCGGTGGACCCGATCATGAGCAGTCGACGGCGGCCGATCTTGTCCACCAGGGCGATCGCGATGATGGTGACCACGATGTTGGTCACGCCGGTGATCACGGTCTGCGCCAGCGCGTCGGCCTCGGTGAAGCCCACCGACTGCCACAGGGTGGAGGAGTAGTAGAAGATCACGTTGATGCCCACGAACTGCTGGAACGTGGAGAGCAGGATCCCGACCCAGACGATCGGCAGCAGGCCCAGGGCCGGGCCGCGCAGATGCTTCAGCCGGGTCCGCGTCTCGGTGCCCAGGCTGCGGCGGATCTCCTCGATGCGCTGGTCCACGCCCGTCTGGAGCACGCGGCTGAGCACCTCGCGGGCCTTGGCCGGGGAGCCTTTCTTCACCAGGAATCGCGGGGACTCGGGGATCATCAGGGCGAAGGCGCCGTAGGCCAGGGCGGGGACGACCTCCGCGAAGAACATCCAGCGCCAGGTCTCCAGGCCGAACCACAGGGGCTCCGCCGCGCCTCCGGAGAGGCCGGCCAGCCAGGCGTTGGAGAGCAGGGCCACGAAGATGCCGACCACGATGGCCATCTGCTGCATGGAGCCCAGGCGGCCGCGGATCTGTGCCGGAGAGATCTCTGCGATGTAGGCCGGGGCGATCACCGAGGCCGTGCCGACGCCGAGACCGCCGATGACCCGCCAGGCGATCAGGTCGGTGGCGCCCACGGCGAAGGTGCAGCCGACCGCGCTGATGAGGAACAGCGAGGCCGCGATGAGCATGACCCGGACGCGGCCGATCCGGTCGGCCAGCTTGCCGGCGGTGAAGGCGCCGACCACGCAGCCCAGCAGGGCCGAGGAGACCACGAAGCCAGTGAGTGCGGGGCTGAGCTCGAAGCCGTCGCGGACGGCGGAGACGGTGCCGTTGATGACGGCGGTGTCGAAGCCGAAGAGGAATCCTCCGAGGGCGGCGACCGAGGCCAGCAGCAGCGCTTGGCCGGTATGGAAGCTCTCGGGTGCGGAGCGGGTCTCTGTCATGGGGTCCTCCTGTGATGATCCGTCCCGGGGAGTCTCTGGTGAGTCGCGTCACGTGTCGCTCGTCGGGATGGCAGGCCGGTGTGAGTGGTGCGGATCACTCTAGGGAGCCCGTTCGCCTGCTGTCTATGTGATGAATAAGAAGCACGCTCTAGTCTTGCTCAACGTTCATCCAGTGAACGATCTGCCGGTGGAGCGGAGCTGCTCGTCGAGGGCCAGGGCCACCGCCCCCAGGACGCCGGCGCGCTCCCGCAGTCGTGAGAGGCGCACCGTCAGCTGGTCGGTGGCGGGCGGCACGGCGTGGCGGCGGATCGCCTCATGCATCGGCGCGAGCAGGAGGTCCCCCGCCTGGGCGAGCTCGCCGCCGACGATGATGGCCTCGGGATTGAACAGGTTGCACAGGTTGGCCAGCGCCCGGCCCGCATGATGCCCGGTGTCATGCAGCACCCGCAGGCAGGCATGGTCGCCGTCGGAGGCCGCCGCGACCACCTGAGCGATGGAGATCCCCGGGCCCAGCCGGGGCTCCAGCAGCTCCAGGATGGCGCGAGCGGAGGCCACCGTCTCCAGGCAGCCCCGGTTGCCGCAGCGGCACACCGTCCCGTGGTCCTCGATCGTGGTGTGCCCCAGCTCCCCGGCCGTGCCGCCGGGTCCCCGGAAGAGACGCCCGTCGATGATGAGCCCGCTGCCGACGCCGTCGGAGAGCTTCACGTAGGCCATCGTCTCCGCGCCCCGTCCCGCACCCCAGCGATGCTCCGCCAGAGCGGCGAGATTGGCGTCGTTGTCCACCGACACCGGCGCCCCGAACGTCTCCGCGGCCTGCTCGGCGGGATCCAGGCCCGCCCAGCCGGGCAGGATGGCCCGGGAGTGCATGCGGCCTCCAGGGCGGCCCACCGGGGCCGGAAGCCCCAGGCCCACCCGCTGCACCGCGCTCAGCCCCCGGCGCTGGTCCGCAAGGATCTGTCCGAGCAGACGCTCGGCGATCTCCAGGGCACGGGGCGCGGACGTGCCGGCCGGCAGAACGCTGCGGCACAGCCCCAACGGTTCGCCGGAAGAGTCTGCCAGCGCCACGGAGATGTGCCGGTGTCCGATGTCCAGTCCCACCACGGTGCCCTCGCCCGGGGTGAGGCGGATGCGGGGCCGATGCCTGGTGCCGCCCGGTACGGTCTCCACCCGTCCGTCCTCACGGAGACGGCGGACGATGTTGGAGACGGTCGCCGGCGCGAGCCCGGTCCGGCGGGCGATCTCCGCCTGAGAGGTGCCGCCGTGCTCCCGCAGTGCGGCCTCGACGCGGCGACGGTTCGCCGCGGCCAGTGCACGCTGCGAGCCCGGCGCCCCGGCAGGCTGAGAGGCGGGTCCCTGGGTCATCACGCTCCTCGGCAGTGAGGGATGACGGCATTGTACCCGGGGCCGTCAGGCCGCTGCCGGCCTGATCGGAGGGCGGCAACGGCGATATGCGGCGGGGAGGACGGCTCAGTCGGCGTAGGCGCCGGTGAGCAGCACGCCGCCGCCGTCGACACCCTTGGCACCCTGGACGAAGTCCTCGCCGGCACCGGCCACATCCTCGGGCGAGTACGCGGAGACCTCGCCCATCACCCAAGCGGTCTGACCGGCGGCGGTCAGCTGGGCCACGGCGGCGTCGGCCTGCTCCGGGGCCACCACGGCCACCATCCCGACCCCCAGGTTCAGAGTCCGCTCCAGGTCCGCCTGCGGGACCCGGCCGAGCTCGGCGACCAGCGAAAACACCGCCGGCCAGGACCAGGTGGAGCGGTCCACGGTGGCCAGCAGGCCGGCCGGCAGCACGCGGGCCAGATTCGCGGCCAGGCCGCCGCCGGTCACGTGGCTGAACCCGCGCACCGGCAGGTCCCCACCGAGGCCCTCAGAACGCTGCGCGTTCTCAGGGAACCCTCCTTCGGCGGCGGCCCCTGGTCCGTCGCCCTGCGCCGGGTCGCCGTTGAGGGCCTTCACCAGGTCCAGGCAGGGCGTGGTGTACAGGCGGGTGGGCTCCAGCAGCTCCTCGCCCAGGGTGCGGCCGAACTCGGGGACCTCGCGCTCGTAGCCCCATCCGGCCGCGGACACCACCCGGCGGACCAGCGAATAGCCGTTGGAGTGGATGCCGGAGGACCCCATGCCGATGATCACGTCACCGGCGCGCACGCGCTCCGGACCCAGCACGGCGGAGGCGTCTACCATGCCGGTGGCGGCGCCGGCGACGTCGTACTCGTCCTCGGCCAGCAGGCCCGGGTGCTCGGCGGTCTCGCCGCCCACCAGGGCGGTGCCGGCCTCCGCACAGGCCTTCGCGATCCCGGACACCACGGCGGCGATCCGGGTCGGCTCCACCTTCCCGGTGGCGATGTAGTCGGTCATGAACAGCGGCTCGGCGCCCATGACCACGATGTCGTCCACCACCATCCCGACCAGGTCGAAGCCGATCGTGTCATGGATGTCCATCGCCTGGGCGATCGCCACCTTGGTGCCGACCCCGTCCGTGGAGGTGGCCAGCAACGGCCGCGGCAGAGCCTTGAGGGCCGAGGCGTCGTAGAGGCCCGCGAACGCGCCGACCCCGCCCATCACCGCAGGCGTGTGCGTGGCTTCGATATGGGCCTTCATCAGTTCGACGGCGCGGTCTCCCGCCTCGACGTCGACCCCGGAGGCGGCGTAGGTGATGGGTGCGGGCTGGTCGGTCATGAAGTGGCCTCCGCGAGCGGCTGGTCGTCGACGTCGAACTCTGCATCCGGACCCGGCTCGCACCCCGAGGGGGCCGACCGGTCCATGCCGGGAAGCTCCGGCTGCTCCAGCAGCAGCTTGCCGCGGCGGTTCTCCGGCGGCAGCTCGATCGGGTACTCCCCGGAGAAGCAGGCGGTGCACAGGGTGGAGCGCGGCTGCTCGGTGGCGGCGATCATGCCCTCCTCCGAGATGTAGGCCAGGGAGTCGGCCCCCACGGCTTGCCGGATCTCATCCATGCTGGCCCCGTTGGCGATCAGCTCCGCCCGGGTGGCGAAGTCGATGCCGTAGAAGCAGGGCCACTTGATGGGCGGCGAGGAGATCTTCACGTGGACCTCCTTGGCCCCGGCCTCCTTGAGCATGCGCACGATCGCCCGCTGGGTGTTGCCGCGCACGATCGAGTCGTCCACCACCACCACACGCTTGTCGCGGACCACATGCTCCTGCACGTTGAGCTTCAGCCGGATGCCCAACTGCCGCAGCGTCTGCGAAGGCTGGATGAAGGTGCGTCCCACATAGGCGTTCTTGATGAACCCCTGGGCGAAGGGCAGCCCGGAGGCCTCCGCATACCCGACCGCGGCCGGAGTGCCGGACTCGGGCACCGGGATGACGATGTCGGCGTCGTGGGTGTCCTCACGGGCCAGCTGGCGACCCATCTCCACGCGGGACTCGTACACCGAGCGGCCGTTGATGTTGGCGTCGGGCCGGGCCAGGTAGACGTACTCGAAGACGCAGCGCGCCGGTTTGGGGGAGGCGAAATGCTGGGAGCGGATCCCGTCGGCGTCGATGGCGATGAACTCGCCGGGCTCGATCTCGCGGATCACCGAGGCGCCCACGGTGGCCAGCGCCGACTGCTCGGAGGCGACCACCCAGCCGCGGTCCAGGCGGCCCAGCACCAGGGGGCGCACACCCTGGGCGTCGCGCGCCGCGTAGAGCGTGTTCTCCGTCATGAAGACCAGGCAGAAGGCGCCCTTCAGCGTGGGCAGCAGCGCCATGGCCTGCTCCTCCAGGCTGGCGCCCTCCTCGTCCTTGAGCAGCGCGGTCACCAGGGCGGTGTCCGTGGTGTTGCCCTGGGCGAGCTCCCCGAAGGAGGGGGTCGCCCCGCCGCTGCGTTCGACCAGGCGGTCGTAGAGCTCCGCCGAGTTGGTCAGGTTGCCGTTGTGGCCCAGGGCCACGGTGCCGTGCGGGGTGTCGCCGAGGGTCGGCTGGGCGTTGGACCACTGCCCGCCGCCGGTGGTGGAGTACCGGCAGTGGCCCACCGCGATGTGACCGTTGAGGGCGGTCAGGGTGGACTCGTCGAAGACCTGGGAGACCAGGCCGATGTCCTTGTAGACGCGGATGCTCTGGCCGTCGGAGGCGGCGATGCCGGCCGACTCCTGGCCGCGGTGCTGGAGCGCGTACAGCCCGTAGTAGGCGAGCTTCGCGACCTCCTCACCGGGGGCCCAGACGCCGAACACTCCGCATTCGTCCTGCGGGGTCGCGTCGTCGTCGAGCAGATTGAAGGTCAGGCGACCGTCAGCGCGGGCCATGCTCGTCGGTCCTCTCGGAGGGTGCGGGGGTGGCGGGCACGGCACGGTATTCGCGCGTGCGCCGGCGAGAACGGCGGTCCAGGAACAGCCACGCAGTGGCCGCCAGGGCCAGTCCGGGCAGGGACAGCACGAACGTCACGAAGCCGATGCTTCCGGCGGTGGAGTAGTCGTCCGCCGGTCCGGTGATCAGGACCAGGACGACGGCGGCCACGAGGGCGACGACCACGCCCGCCACGAGGAACGGGACGAGACGGGGAGTGGGGCGGACCGTCACCTGGCGGTGCTGTTCGCTGGAGGGCATGGCTTCCAGTCTACTGGCTTCGCGCGGTCCGGAAGAACGCGCCGGTCCCCGGCCTCTACTGCGGAAGCTCCTCGCCGGTGAGGCGCCGATAGGCGTCCAGATAACGCTCCCGGGTGGCGGCGACGACGTCGGCGGGCAGCGCGGGCGGGGCGACGCCGGAGTCGCGGTCCCAGCCGGAGCGTGACGAGGCCAGCCAGTCACGGACGTACTGCTTGTCGAAGGACGGCTGAGCGGACCCCGGCTCCCAGGACTCGGCCGGCCAGAACCGGGAGGAGTCCGGGGTGAGCACCTCGTCACCGAGCACCAGCTCGCCGGTGGCGCGGTCCCGGCCGAACTCCAGCTTCGTGTCGGCCAGCACCACGCCGGCCTCCCGGCAGGTCTGCTCGGCCAGGCGATAGATCCGCAGCGTGGCCTCACGGAGCTGCTCGGCCAGGTCCTCGCCCACCGAGGCGGCGAGCTCGGCGAAGCTGATGTTGACGTCGTGGCCTCCCTGCTCGGCCTTCGAGGACGGGGTGAAGATCGGCTCCGGCAGGCGGGAGCCGTCAGTGAGCCCCTCCGGCAGGGGGATGCCGGTGACGGTGCCCGACTCGCGGTACTCGGCCAGCCCGGAGCCGGTCAGATACCCGCGGGCGATGCACTCGGCCTCCACCATCTCCAGGTCCCGGCAGATCATCGCCCGCCCGGCCACGGCCTCGGGCACCTCGGTGGAGACCACATGGGTGGCGGTCCCTGCCTCGCGCAGCTGCTCGAACCACCACAGACTCAGCTGGGTGAGCACCCGGCCCTTGTCCGGGATCGGAGTGGAGAGCACGTGGTCGTAGGCGCTGATCCGGTCGCTGGCGACCACCAGCACCACGTCCTGGCCGTCCCAGGCGGAGCCGGGGGCCGGTCGATAGAGGTCACGGACCTTCCCGGAGGTCACATGGACCCAGCCGGGCAGCTGGGAGGAGACGCGGATGTCCCCGGCCAGCGCCTTCGCAGCGATGTCGGTGCGGTGCTGGGCGCCCCGCCAGCTGATGCGGGACACACCCTCGTAGGAGCGGCCCACCGCCTCGGCGAGCGTGGAGCCGGTGCCGACGACGGCGAGCACACGCCCGCCGGCGGTCAGCAGGTTCCCGTCCTCATCCCGGCCGGTGCCGGCGTGCAGCACGGCGACGCCGTCGAGGTCCTCCGCGGCGTCCAGGCCCTGGATGACGTCGCCCTTGCGAGGCGAGTCGGGGTAGTTCTCGGCGGCCATGACGACGTCGACGGCGTAGCCGTCCCGCCAGTCCAGGGTGCGGTCCGCGCCCAGCGTGCCGGTGGCACAGTCCAGCAGCAGTCGGCCCAGGGGAGTGGCCAGCCGCTCCAGCACGGCCTGGGTCTCCGGGTCGCCGAAGCGGACGTTGAACTCCACCACCCGCACGCCGCGGGAGGTCACGGCCAGACCGCAGTACAGCACGCCCACGAAGGGGGTGCCTCGGCGGGCCATCTCCGCCACGGTGGGGCGGGCGACCCGGTCCATCACGGTGGCCACGAAGTCGCGGGTGACGCCGTCGTCGTGCGTCTCGGTGTAGCCGGTCAGCCAGTCCAGCGGGGTGTAGGCGCCCATGCCGCCGGTGTTGGGGCCGGCGTCGCCGTCGAAGATGCGCTTGAAGTCCTGGGCGGGGCTCAGCGGCACCAGGTGCTCACCGTCGACCAGGACGAACAGCGAGACCTCGGGGCCGTCGAGGAACTCCTCGATCACCACGGACCCGCCGGCGTCGAAGCAGGCCTGCGCGTGCGCCAGGGCGGCCTCACGGTCCTCGGTGACCACCACGCCCTTGCCGGCGGCCAGGCCGTCGTCCTTGACCACATGGGGAGCGCCGAAGCGGTCCAGTGCGGCCTCGGCGGCGGTCAGCTCGGTGGCGTGGACGGCGCCCGCAGTGGGCACCCCGGCGGCCTCCATGACCTCCTTGGCGAAGGCCTTGGAGGCCTCCAGCTGGGCGGCGGCACCGGAGGGCCCGAACACCGGCACCCCGGCGTCCCGGACGGCGGCGGCCACTCCGGCGGCCAGCGGGGCCTCCGGGCCGACGACCACCAGGTCATAGCCGTGGTCGGTCACCAGCTGGGCGACCGCCTCGCCGTCGGAGGCGTCCACCGGATGGCAGGCGACGTCCTGGGCGATCCCGGCGTTGCCAGGGGCTGCTTCGACTGTGTCGACGGCGTCGTCGCGCAGCAGTGCTCGGACAATGGCGTGCTCGCGGCCTCCCGGCCCCACAACTAGTACCTTCACGGTGGTCAAGACTACGTCATGGGGCTGCCATCAGGGCCGAGTTGGTCCGCAGTTGCGGGTACTCGACTCGATCGACTCGAGTACCCGCAACTGCGGACCAACTCGGCCGTTCGTCGCGCGACGGAGGCGCGGCATCTCTGCGGAGCGCCCTCTAGACTGGGCCGCATGAGCGCCGACCACCCCCAGAGCACCCGCACCGCCCGTGACGCCGCCCCTGCCTCGCCGGCTCCGGTGACCACGGGGACGCCGCCGCATACCGCCTCCGCCGCGGACTCCGCGGAGCTGGCCTGGGTGACCAGGGCCGGCGCCGTGGAGTCCCGCCACATCGGCTCGGCGGTGCTGCTCGGCCCTGACGGCGCGGTGTTGGAGTCCCTCGGTGCCCCGCAGCGGCCGATCTTCCCGCGCTCCACGCTCAAGCCGTTCCAGGCGATCGCCTCGCTGCGGTCCGGCGCCCTGATCTCCCAGGAGGCAGTGGCCCTGGCTTGCGGGTCCCACAACGGGTCCCGTCGGCACCAGGAGGTGGCCGCCGCGGTGCTGGAGGCCGAGAAGCTCGACGAGTCCCACCTGCGCTGCCCGGCCGCCTACCCGGCTCGGGAGCGGGACCTGATCGACCACCTCGCCGCTGGCCGGGAGAAGACCCCGCTGGCGTTCAACTGCTCCGGCAAGCACGCCGGCTTCCTGGCCGCCACCCGCACCCAGGGCTGGCGGCTGGCCACCTACACGGACCCCAAACACCCCATGCAGCAGGCGGTGATGACCGTGCTGGAGGAGTACTGCGAAGAGGTCCCGGGAGTGGTGGGCACCGACGGCTGCGGAGCCCCCGCGCCGTCGCTCACCCTGACGGGGCTGGCCCGCGGGTTCTCCAAGATCGCCTCGGCCACCTCCCGACGGGACGCGGAGGTCCACGCCTTCACGGTCTCCCAGGCGATGCTGGACTACCCCTGGGCGGTCCACGGGCGAGGGGAGGCCAACACGGTGGTGATGGAGGAGCTGGGGCTGCTCGCCAAGCTCGGTGCCGAAGGCGTGCTGATCATCGGCGCCCCGGACGGCACGACGGCGGCGGTGAAGACCCTGGACGGCAGTCAGCGGGCCAACAACCTGGTGGCGCTGAGCCTGCTGGCCGCCCACGGGGTGATCGACGTCGACGCGCTCGGTGCGGTGCTGAAGAAGCTCATCCGGCCGATCACCGGCGGCGTCGACGAGGCCCAGGTGGGCAGCATCCGGCTGTCCCACACGGTGCTCGAGCGACTCTGACGCGACGGTCTGGGCCACATGGCACGACGACGCATCACCGCGGAGGCCGGAACCGCCGCGCTGCGCCGCTGGGCTGAGGCCGGCGACGCCGATCGGCGCACCGTGGCCACGGCCGTCCGCTATCTGTTGGAGGAGCTGGCTGAGCGCGCCCCGGGGAACTCCGTGGAGGTCCGGGTGCCGCCCTTCGGCGTCACCCAATGTGTGGAGGGCCCGACCCACACCCGCGGAACCCCGCCGAACGTCGTCGAGCTCGACGCCGCCACCTGGCTGGAGCTGGCCGTCGGCCGGCTGAGCTGGGATGAGGCGCGAGCGGAGGGCCGGATCTCCGCCTCCGGCATCCGCGCGGACCTGACCGAGGTGCTGCCGCTGGTGCACGGCTGAACCCACCCCTCACGTGGAGAGGGTGCGCCTCCGCCCGAATGACGCCCTACGGCGGCTCAGTGCGGCTGAGACGCACCCTCTCAACGAAGGTGTCGCTGGCGGTCAGCTCACGGTGTCAGCGTCCTTGCGCCGGACCTTCGTGATGGCGATTGCGCCGGCGCCGAAGGCCAGGAGCAGCAGGGCGACGAGGCCGAGACCCACGGTGCCCGAGGCGCCCGTAGCAGCCAGATCTTCCTCAGCGTCCTCTGTCTTGCTCTCGTCCGGCGCGGGTGTCTCGGAGTTCTTCGCGCCCGCCTCCGCGACATCGTCCTTCCCGCCAGCACTGGCGTCCTCGACTGAGTCGTCCTCAGTGGTGCCGTCCTCGGCTGAGCCGTCTTCCGTGGTGCCCTCCTCAGTGGTGTCGTCCTCGGCTGAGCCGTCTTCCGTGGTGCCGTCCTCGTCCTCGTCGAGGCCCTCAGGCCAGTTGACCAGCAGCTCGTCGCCGTCGTCCTCGATCTTCTCGACGGTGATCGAGTTGATTGCGTAGGCACTGCCGCCCATGCCGCCGCGGATCGCAATGTTGCCGATCAGACCCTCGGGCTCCTCCGAGCCGTCCAGGGTGAACTCGGTGACGAGGTCGTAGGTCCCCATGTTCACCATGCCGTCGTTGAAGTAGGCGGGAATCTGGGTCGCGGTCTCGTCGGCACTCACCAGGTGGTCGTTGTGCGTCGCATCATCGCGGGCGGTGTATCCGCCGTTGCTCTCATCGCGGACCCACCGTACGCGCACTGCGGTGGTGCCCTGGGGTGTCACGTTGACTGTGAGGCGGTAGTCGGCGTCCTTCTCCGGGACGAAAGCGACGGCGTCGTCTTCGCCTGCGGTGGACCAGGGCCACTCAGAGTCGTCATTGCCGAGGATGATGTTGGCCCCGGTGTATCCGTCTCCGTGCTCAGCGTGGTAGACGTGGACGCCGTCGATCGGCTCGTGGTCGTCGTCGTAGTCGGATTCCATCCATTCGTGCTCAGCCAGGAACTCCTCGGGCCAGAGGATGCCCAGCAGGGCCTTCTTGGCGTGGCCGTCGACGTCGAAGGGCATCGCGTACTCGCCGCCTCGCCAGCCTTCCATGACGTCGCGCACCCCGGCGAGCTTCACGGTGGTGATGACCTGAGGATTGCCGGTGGTGTTGGCCGGGCCGGCCGCGTAGTCGCGGTAGAGCTGGAAGAGTTCGGCGTACTTGATGCCCTGGTTGTTCTCCTTGACCTCGTCAAGCTCGCCCGGAGGAACCCCGAGGTCCATCTCGGTGATGTGGATCTCGACGCCGGGCAGCGTGGCGAAGAGCTGGATGTTCTCCTCAATGGCGTCGACGTCGGTGTCCAGGCCGTAGTGACCTTGCATGCCGATGACCTCGATGAGCTGCTTGCCGTCGGGCCGCAGGCCTTCATGACGCTCGTTGAGCTCCTGCACCATGGCGTGAGTCACCTGTGCTTTGGCCGGGTTGTCCAGTCCGAAGTCGTTGTAGGTGAGCTTGACGTCCCAGCCGTTCTCATCGACCACTTCGGCGGCCTTGAGGAAGGCCATCTCCACCCAGTCGGCGCCGAGTGCCGGGTACCAGCCTCCGCCCTTCTCCAAGGAAGCTTCCCAGTCCGAGGGGTCGGAGCTCCCGATGGCTTCGTTGGCGACATCCATGGCCTTGATGTCTGGGCCGAAGTGTCCGAGGACTTCTTCGATGTGGGTCTCCAGGTTCTGCTGGGCGACGTCCGGGTCGTACTCGCCAGGCTGTCCGTAGCGGGCCGGGGGAGCGTCCCACATCCACGTGGGGGTCTGGGAGTGCCAGGCCAGGGTATGGCCGGAGAACTCCATGTCCGGGTTGAGAGCGCCGTGCTCTTCCATGGCGGCCTCGGCGACGTCGAAAGTGAAGACGCCTTTCTCCGGCTGAGTGTTCTCCGGCTTCATCTCGTTGCCGGGGGTATAGGAGGCGTAGTTGTGGACCAGCTCTTCCATCTCGCCGCCGGCTCGTCCGAAGATGCCGAAGTGGAAGTAGTCCTCGTAGTGGTCCTTCAGGGCGGGATAGTTCTCAAAGGTCATGCCGGTGGGCGGAAGCTCGCTCTCTGGGGCGGCCGACGCCGGCTGGGGGGGGGGATGGCCCCGCCAAGGAAGCGGCGGCGATGAGACCCGCCAGAGCAGTGGCACCCGCGGCACGGACGGCGTGTCGACCTCGGTGTCTCTCTCCGGTGGGCGGATGGGTGGAATGCCATGACAAAGGCATGGGAACTGACTCTCTCCGTCGGGGTCTGTGAGGCAGGGAGCACGGCCTCGAGGTCAAGGGAATACGCTTTCCAGCTCCCTGGCTCGAACCTACTGTGGCATGACTCACATTTCAAGAGTCTCGAAAAACAAAATCGTGTCAATGGAGTCGGGGCAGCGAGAGAGTGCTCTCCGAGATGGTCTGCGCGGGGCCCGAGCGCGCGTAAGTTGGTCTGGAGTTGTGGGTACTCGACTCGATCGAGTCGAGTACCCACAACTCCAGACCAACTCAGCTGGGCGTGGGGCGGGGTGTGGGAGAGGGTGGGGGAGGGGGTCGTCGTTGAGGGTCAGGAGCCCATCGTGGCTTCCCATGCGGCGTGCAGCTTGGCGTAGTACCCGCCGGCGGCGATGAGCTCCTCGGGGGAGCCGTCCTCCACCACACTCCCCTCGTCCACCACCAGGACCCGGTCGGCGATGGCCACGGTCGAGAGGCGGTGCGCGATGATCAGCGCCGTCCGGTTCCCCAGCAGCCGCTGCAGCCCCTGCTGCACCAGCTGCTCGCTGGGCAGGTCCAGGGAGGAGGTCGCTTCATCCAGGATCAGCACCGCAGGATCCGCCAGGAAGGCGCGGGCGAAGGAGATCAGCTGCCGCTGTCCGGCCGAGAGCCGACCCCCGCGCTTGTTGACGTCGGTGTCGTAGCCCTCGGGCAGGTCCATGATGAACTCATGGGCGCCCACGGCCTGGGCCGCGGCGATCACGTCCTCCTGCGGGGCGTCGGGGCGGCCCAGCGCGATGTTCTCGGTGATCGTGCCGGAGAACAGGAATGCCTCCTGGGTCACCATCGCCACGTGCCGATGATGGTCTTCCAGGGAGAGCTTCCGCAGGTCGACGCCGTCGAGGGTCAGGCTGCCGGAGGTGACATCGTAGAACCGGGCGAGCAGCTTCACCAGCGTGGACTTGCCCGCTCCGGTGCGGCCGACGACGGCCACGGTCTGTCCGGCGGGGATGTGCAGGTCCATCTGATGCAGCACCACGGGTCCCTCAGGCGTATAGCGGAACTCCGCCTGGGAGAACTCGACCTCGCCGCGGCAGGCGTCCAGACGCTCCGGCTGAGGGTCCTCCGTGAGGGTGGGCTTCTCCTCCAGGAGGCCGGAGACCTTCTCGAGCGCCGCCGTGGCCGACTGCAGGGCGTTGTAGAACATGGCGATCATGTCCAGCGGCTGGAAGACGCGCTTGGTGGCCAGCAGCAGCGCCACCAGCACGCCGACCTCCAGATCTCCCTGCAGCACTCGGAAGCCGCCCCAGAGCAGCACGGCGGCCACGGTGAGGTTGCCCAGGGCCAGCAGGGCGGGCTGCAGGATCCCGAACAGACCCAGGGAGCGGACCATGTCATCCCGGTAGCTGTGCGCCAGGCGCTGGTACTGCCGGGACCGCGAGGACTCACGACGGAACGCCTGTACCGCGCGGATGCCGGTCATGGTCTCCACGAAGTGGACGATCATGCGGGCCGAGGAGATGCGGGTCTGCCGGTAGGCGACCTCGGAGCGCCGCTGGTACCACCGGCCCAGCAGGGCGATCGGCACGGCGACGGCGACCAGCAGGAGCCCGGAGCGCCAGTCCAGGATCACGATGGAGATGGCGGTGAAGGACATGAACATGATGCCGGAGACCAGCGAGCTGATGCCCTGGTCGAGCAGTTCGCGCAGCGACTCCAGGTCCGAGGTCTGCCGGGAGATGACCTTCCCGGAGGTGTAGTCCTCGTGGAAGTCGAGGCTGAGCTGCTGGGTCTTGCGGAAGACCTCGCCGCGCAGGGTGAACAGCATCTGCTGGGAGACCTCGGCGGTCATCCGGGTGTAGGCCCAGGTCAGCACCCCGGCCGACACTGCGGCGGCCACATAGGTGACCCCGGGCAGGATCATGCCGGAGCTCTGGCCCTCCATCATCCGGGGCAGTCCCCAGTCGATGGCCCAGGCGATGATCAGCGGAGTGGCGGCCTGGGCGGCCTGGGCGACCATGACGAACAGCGCGGTGATCAGCAGCTTCAGCCGCACGCCCTTCGAGAGGTGCACCAGCAGCTTCCAGGAGCGGCGGCGGATGAACTTCCGCTCCTCAGCGTCCATGTCCACCTGTTCCTCGCCCGCGGTGCCGCGCAGATGGTCGAAGCGCGGGTCCTCCGGTGAGAAGCTGCCGTGGCGGATGGCCTCGGGCACGGCGGTGCGGGTGGTGGCGGCGACGGGATCGACGTCGAACTCCGGCACATCGTTCTCGGAGCGTCGGCCCGAGGAGCCCCGATCCGCGGAGCCGCGGTGGCCGTTCTGGGTGGTCTCAGCCATGGGTGCTGACCTCCTGGATGGAGCCGGTGTCGGTGTCTTCAGTCTCAGCGTGGCCCGCTGAGACGTCGCCTGGGGCGTCGTCAGCCAGGGCGCCCGGGGACTTCTCGGCGGGGATGGAGTCCATGATCTCCTCAGCCTCGGGGGTCGTGCTCATCACGTCCCGGTAGAGCGCGGACCGGGTCAGCAGCTCCTCATGGGTGCCGACGTCGGCGATGCGTCCTTCGTGCAGCAGGGCCACCCGGTCCGCCAGGGCCACGGTGGAGGGGCGGTGGGCGACGATGAGCGTGGTGGTGCCGTCGAGCACCTCGCGCAGCCGCCCGGTGACCCGTTCCTCGGTGCGCACGTCGAGTGCGGAGAGCGGGTCGTCGAGCAGCAGCACCGACGGTGCGGCGGCGATGGCGCGGGCCAGGGCGAGCCTCTGCCGTTGCCCGCCGGAGAGGCTGAGGCCTTCCTCGCCGATGGCGGTGTCCACGCCGTCGGGCAGGTCCTCGACGAACTCGGCGTCGGCCGTGCGCAGGGCGCGCTCGAGCACCGCGTCCAACTCCTCCGGCCCGGGCGCGCCGTCACGGTGCGGGTGCTGCGGGTCGTCCTCGTCACGGTCGTGTCCGGTGCCCAGCAGCACATTAGCCCGCACCGAGGAGGAGAACAGCGTGGGGTCCTCGAAGGCGACGGCGATGCGGGAGCGAAGGTCGGCCAGGTCGAGGTCCCGGACGTCGGCGCCGTCGACACGGACGGTGCCTGAGGTGACGTCGTAGAGCCGCGGGATGAGGTTCAGCAGGGTGGAGGTGCCGCCCCCGGTGTGCGAGACCAGGGCCATGGTCTCGCCGCGTTCGATGCGCAGGCTGACGCCGTCGAGCTGGTCCCGTTCCTCCGGCTTGGCGTCCGGGTAGCGGAAGTGGACGTCGTCGAGCTCCAGGGTTCCGTGCTCGGGGACCCGCACCGGCTCCTCCGGCGAGGTGATGGTGTTCTCGGTGTCCATGACGTCGGCGTGGCGGTCGATGGCGGTCTTGGCCGTGAACGTCATGCCCAGCAGCATGCCGACGCCTTCGATGGGGCCCTTGAGTACGGCCGCGGTGGCGAAGAACGCGGCCAGCGCGCCGACGGTGACGCCGGTGGTCTCCTCGTGGGCCACCTGCCAGAGACCGATGAACAGGCAGATCCCCAGCACGGTCTCGGGCAGGGTGATCATCACCAGCAGGAAGCGCGCCAGGGTGCGGGCCTTGGCGACCTCGGTGGTGCGCAGCCGGTCGGCCTGCGTCACGAACCCCTTGAGGGCGTGGTCGCCGCGCCCGAAGGCCTTGAGCACCCGGATGCCGTGCACGGACTCCTCCACGGCGGTGGCGACGTCGCCGGCTTGGTCCTGGGCGCGGCGGGAGTAGAGGACGAACTTGTTCCGGAACTTGGGCCCGTAGACGATGATCGGGATCGCGGCGGCCAGAAAGACCACGGCCAGCAGAGGGGAGAGCCGCATCATCAGGGTGAAGCCGACGATCACGCTGATCACCGAGGAGATGAACATGATCGAGCCGAAGGCGAACCAGCGGCGCAGCAGGTTGAGGTCGGCGATGGCGCGCGACTGCAGCTGACCGGCGCCCCATGCGGAGTGGAAGGATGCCGGCAGGTCCTGGAGCTTCTCGAACAGGCGGGTGCGCATGGCGGTCTCCGCATCCGAGGCCGGCGGGAGCACGAAGTACCGACGCAGGAAGAACAGGAAGGCCTCCAGCAGGCCCAGAGCGAGGATGATGCCGGCGGCGGTCCAGACGGCCGAGGCCTCGGCGCCTTCGGCGAGCACGGAGTTGACCAGCACCTGGAGGACCTGCGGGATGGTCAGCGCCACGATGCCTGCCCCGACGGCGGAGATCAGGCCCAGGGTCCAGCGCAGGCGGATGCCCTGCAGGTAGGGGTTGAGGCGCCCCAGCGCCTGCCACAGCGAGCGGCGGCGGGTGGAGTTCTCTGATTCCAGGTGTCTTGCGTCTCGTTGCATCAGACAACTAATCCTAGTCTAAAGGAGTGGGCGGGGGAACTCCCTGGGGCGGGGAGCTCCTGGTCTGCCGGGCATGCCGGCGGGGCGGTCCCGACGGCGAGGTGCCGCGCTGAGGCTGGGCGGAGCCGTCGCTGGAACGGCACCGCCGCTGGAACGGCACGGGAGCGTTGGTGCCAGTGCGCACCAGAACCCCTCCGGTGGCACCGGTGCAGTCACGCCGCTCCCCGGCTGCGAGGGCCCACGGGCCGGGGCGTCACGCGGCCGGCTGCGCGACGGGACCGATGGCCCTGGATGACGTGGTCACGCGCCGTGGGGACGTACCTGGTCATGGGTCCGTTCCCGGCCCAGCGGCACGTCGTACCTCGCCCCGTCGTACCTCACCTCGTCGTGCCTCGCCTTGTCGTGGCTCGCGTCGAGGTGCGGCGCTTCGAGATGCCGCACTCCGAGGGGCTCGACGCCGCGGTGCCTCATTCCGCAGTGCCCAGGCCCGTCGGCTCCACTTCGTGCAGCGCCGGCGGGGGTCCGTCCATTCCCCGCCCCGCTGTGCATCGGTGATTCTGGGAGGAGCATCGGTGGTTCCAGGCGGAGCGCTGCACCGTCCGGCCTGGAGGGCACCCCATCCCCGTCAGAACAATCGCGCGTCAGGTCTCCCGTGTGACACATGCTACCCCTCCGTGCTGACAGATTCCTCCGGCGGGCTCCGGCGCACGGGGTGCATGATTCCCGGAATATCATCGACAGGCCTGGTCAGCCGCGGTGTTGAGGCCCTGGACGGTGGTTTCCTGCAAGAACTACTGTGGACGGCATGACGCGAGGACATCAGTCCAGCGAAGACATCAGCCCAGCGAGGGGACCCATGACAGAGCAGATCGGCGCCGGTGGAGGTTACCCGGGGAGCCAGAAGTCGCGGATGGATCCGACAGCGCGCCGATGCGTGGGGTGGGCCGTGGCCTGCCTCGTGATCGGTTCCCTGGTGGTGGCCATCTTCCCGCCTGTGCTCATGTGGCTGGCGACGTCGGCCGGGCAGCCCGGCCAGGTCCTGCTCACCGTCGTCGAGCCGGTGGTGGCGATTCTGCGCTGGTCGCTGTTCCCTCTCGGCGCCGCGCTCATCGGGGCCGCCGTCGTCATCCAGTGGCTGGCCACCCGGCTTCGGTTGGAGGTCCGTCAGCGCAGCTGAGGCCCGAGCCGCACGTCACCGGTGAGGGAACAGATCCAGCACAGTCGCCTCCGGCGGGCAGTTGAACCGGATCGGCGCCGTGGCCGAGGTGCCGATGCCGGCGGAGACATGCAGCGGCACCTTTCGCCCGCCGGTGGAGGTGACCGTGGACAGGCCGCTGGCCTGCGTGGTCGGCAGGTCGCAGTTGGTGGTCAGCGCCTGGCCACCCGGCAGGCAGACCTGGCCGCCATGGGTGTGGCCGGCCAGGATCAGGTCCGCGCCCGTGTCGGCGAATCTGCTCAGTATGCGCGAGACCGGAGCGTGGGCCACGCCGATGCGCAGAGCCTTCGACGACGCCACGCCCCGCGGCCAACCGGTGAACTCGTCGCGTCCGATGTGCGGGTCATCCACCCCACTGAACAGCACCGGCACAGTGCCCACGGTCATGGCGTGATGCCGGTTGGTCAGGCTGACCCACCCGGAGGCCCCGAAGCCGGCGAACAGTCGCCTCCAGGGCAGCTCCAGCCGGTCCGGCTCGTGCTCTGACGGCGCCCGCAGGTAGCTCAACGGATTCTTCACCCGCGGACCGTAGTAGTCGTTCGACCCCGACACGTAGACCCCGGGGAATCGGCGCAGCGGCGCCAGGGCCTGAAGCACCTCGTCCACTGCGTCCGGGTGGGAGAGGTTGTCCCCGGTGTTGACCACCAGGTCAGGCTGCAAATCCGCCAGGGCCTGCAGCCAGGCGAACTTCTTCTGCTGGCCCGGCACATAGTGGATGTCGGAGATGTGCAGGATCCGCAGCGGGACCTGCCCCGGGGGCAGAACCTCCAGCTGCTCGAATCGGGTGGTGAACCGGGTCAGACCCACGCGATGTGCGTAGGTCAGCAGGCCGGCCCCGACCACGGCGCCCGCGGCAGCCGCCGCCAGGCCCCACCGGGTGGCGGTGCGCAGGCTGGGCGGAAGGGCCGACGAGCGGCGGGAGGGCAGCCGCGAGGGCAGGGAAGGATCAGGCGTCGACGGGCTCATCGTGAGGAGGAACTTCAGTCGTCGTCCGAGTCGGAGTCATCTCCGTCGTCGTCACTGTCGCTGCCGTCAGCGTCGTCGATGTCCGGGACATCGTCGCTGTCGGAGCTGCCGCCGCCACGCTCGGTGCCGTCGTTCTCCCAGGAGTAGCGGTCGGAGGACTCCGGGTCGTCCCAGGGGGAGTCCTCGGGCTCCGGGAACTCGTCGGTGGAGTAGTTCGGGGCGACCTGGTTCATGTAGTCCAGCCACATGGGCCCGGCGATGATGGAGCCCCACACGTCGTCGAAGAAGACGCCGCCGATGGTCTCGCCGTTCAGGGAGTAGTCCTCACCCACGCCGTTCGGGTTGCCGACCCAGCTGGCCGTGGACAGGCCGCGGGAGAACCCGATGAACCAGGTGGAGGACTCGAAGTTGTTGGTACCGGTCTTCCCAGCCATCGGGAACTGCGGGTCGCCGTCAGCGGTGCGGTCCTCGGCGATGCGGATGAGGGTCTCGTTCAGCTGGGCGACGACCTCTTCGTCGATGACCTGCTCGCAGTCGGCCTCCGGCGTCTCGTAGGTGTTCCCGTTGGTGTCGGTGACTTCGGCGATGGCCCGGGGGCGGCAGTATTCGCCGTCGTTGGCCAGTGTGGCGAAGGCGCTCGCCTGGGTGAGCGGCGAGACCTCCTGGGCGCCGAGCACGAACGACGGGTGGCTCGGGTCCAATCCGCTGCCATCCCGTGCCGAGTGGTATCCGACCCGGTTCATCAGCCCGGTGATGTCGCACAGGTCAAGCTCGTGGGCGGTGGCCACCGTGGCGGTGTTGATCGACCAGTAGAGACCGTAGTCCACCGTCATCTCACGCTTCATGTCGCGGATGGCGTTGTTGATGGGCCAGCGGTCTGTGTTCCTGGCGATGCCGTTGTTCAGGCAGCTGGCCTCCCAGGACTCCAGTGCCGGGTACTCGTCGACGCTCGCGTCGATCTTGTCCCCCATGGAGTTGCCGTCCTCCAGCCAGGCGGCGGCGACGAACGGCTTCAGGGTGGAGCCTCCCTGGAAGCCGCCGCTGCTGCCGTAGTCGAAGTCCGTGTTGTAGTTGACGTTCGTCCCGCCCGTCTGTTCGGTGTCGTACGGCGTGTTCTGGGCCATCGCCTTGACCTCACCGGTGCCCGGCTCGACGGAGACCAGCGCAGCCGCGGCTTCGGAGGGGTCGCCCGCCGGCACAGCGTTCTGCGTCTCCTCTTCAGCAGCCTCCTGGGCATCGGGGTCCAGTGTGGTGGTGATGCGCAGGCCGCCGCGCTCCAGCAGCTGCTCACGGGAGGCGCGGTCCGGGCCGTAGGCGTCGCTGCTCAGGAACAGCTCGACCACGTAGTCGCAGAAATGGTTGGCCATGGAGGCGTTGAAGCAGCCGGCGCTCTCCGGGTTGGGGTCCAGCGACTCCTCGAGATCCACCTCGACGGCGTCCTCGTACTCCTCATGCGTGATGTAGTCATTGCGCAGCATGGCGGAGAGCACGGTGTTGCGACGGTTCTCCGCGGCGTCGGGGTTGACCAGCGGGTTGTAGCCGTTCGGCGACTGCACGATGCCGGCCAACGTGGCGGCCTGGGCGACATCCAGATCCGCTGCGGAGACGCCCCAGTACGCCTGGGCGGCCGCCTCCACGCCGTAGTTCCGCCCACCCAGGAGCACGATGTTCAGGTACCCCTCGAGGATCTCGTCCTTGGTCATCTCCTGCTCGATGGAGACTGACAGCTTCATCTCGCGGAGCTTGTCAGCGTAGGTCTTGGAGCCGGAGATCGTCAGACGGTCCTCGCCGCGGAGGAAGTCCGCATTGATCAGCACGTTGTTCACGTACTGCTGGGTGATGGTGGAGGCGCCCTGCTGGGAGTCCGAGGTGACGTTGTGCACCATCGCACGGCCCAGTCCGCGGGCATCCACACCGCCGTGCTCGTAGAACCGCTCGTCCTCGATGGCGACGATCGCGTCCTGCATCTCCTGAGAGATGTCCTCGATGCCCACCGGCTTGCGGTTCTCCGCGTAGAACTGGGCGATCTCCGTCCCGTCCTCGGCGAGGATGTGGGAGGGCACCGACAGCGGCTCCTCGCGCAGCTCGGCCGGCAGCTGCTCGAGCATCTCAGAGCCGGCCGCCGCAGCGGCACCGCCGGAGGCGGCGAGGGGGAAGATGAGACCCGCGGCCAACACACCGCACAGCGCGCTCACGCCCAGGAAGGACATGATCTTGCCGAGCGTCGTGGCAGTGTCGAAGAGGGGGGATTTACGGGGCGCCATAGGCTCCATGGTAGCGGGCACGGTCAAACCCGTCCCTGGGAGGTTCCTGGAGGATAGGCTGGACGCATGACTTCAGTGACCCAGTGGGAATACGCCACCATTCCGCTCATCATCCACAACACGAAGGCCATCCTGGACCAGTGGGGCGAGGACGGCTGGGAGCTCGTCACCGTGCTGCCCGGCCCGGACGGCAACGCCCCGGTGGCCTACCTGAAGCGGCCGAAGAACGTCTGACCCGCGCATCTGACCGCACGTCTGATCGGAGCCCCATGACTGAGACCAGCCAGACCAGCACCGTGGAGGCCCGCCTGGCGGACCTCGGCCTCACCGTGCCCGAGGTCGTCCCGCCCGTGGCCGCCTACCAGCCGGCCGTCGTCGCCGACGGCGTCGTCTACACCGCCGGCCAGCTCCCGCTGGTGGACGGGATGCTGCCGCTGACCGGCAAGGTGGGCGCCGAGGTCACCGAGGAGCAGGCCTACGACCTCGCGCGGCAGTGCGCACTGAACTGCCTGGCCGCGCTGAAGCACGCGGTGGGAGACCTCGACCGCATCACCCGCATCGCCAAGGTGGGCGGATTCGTGGCCTCCGCACCCAGCTTCACCGGTCAGCCGAAGGTGCTCAACGGCGCCTCCGAGCTGTTCGGGCAGGCCTTCGGAGACCTGGGGCAGCACGCCCGCAGCGCCGTCGGTGTGGCCGTCCTGCCGCTGGACACCCCCGTGGAGGTCGACGTCATCGCGCACTTCCGCTGAGACCGCCTGCCCATACGCGGAGACACCGCACTCACACGCAGAGATCGTCTCTCTGTGAGAGATCGTTCGTCCATTCAGGGGCGATCTCTCACAGAGAGACGATCTTCGGGAGGGCGCCGACGTCGCGCACGTCCGTGGACACGACGCAGCAGACACGACGAAGGGGACCGGATGATTCCGGTCCCCTTCGTCGTGCTCGCCCCTGGGGCAGGCGATGCGTGTGCTGCGGTCAGCGGGAGCGCTGGCGGATCCGCTGGATGTCCAGGATCACGACGGCGCGGGCCTCCAGGCGCAGCCAGCCGCGCTGGACGAACTCGGCGAGCGCCTTGTTCACGGTCTCGCGCGAGGCGCCGACCAGCTGGGCAAGTTCCTCCTGGGTGAGCTCGTGGGCCACCAGCACACCGTCCGGGGCGGGACGGCCGAAGCGGTCCGCCAGGTCCAGCAGAGCCTTGGCCACACGGCCGGGGACGTCGGAGAACACCAGGTCGGCCAGGGACTCGTTGGTGCGGGTCAGGCGCTTGGCCAGAGCCTGCAGCAGCTGCACCGAGACCTCAGGGGTGGAGGTGATGACCTCGCGCAGGCTCTCGTGCTTCAGGCCCGCCAGGCGGGTCTCGGAGACCGCAGTGGCGGTGGCGGTGCGCGGCGCCGGGTTGAACAGCGCCATCTCGCCGAAGATCTCACCGGGGCCGAGCACGGCCAGCAGGTTCTCGCGGCCGTCCGGAGTGGTGCGGCCGAGCTTGATCTTGCCCGAGACGATGAAGTAGAGCTGATCGCCCTGGTCACCCTCGTGGAAGATGGAGCTCCCGCGGGAGAGATCGACCTCGGAGAGCTCCGCGGTCAGTGCGGCGAAGACGTCGTCGTCGACAGTCGCGAACAGAGGCGCGCGACGCAGTACTTCAAGATCCATGGTCTTCCGTTCTTCCTCTCCGAGATGCATGCTGTCTCGCTGGTAAGAAAGTATCAGGTCAGCGGCGAAGTGGGAAACGTCCAGGATAGCCGTGGCGTGCCCCTGGAGCCGCATCCGGGGCGTGTCAGGCGGGTGTGTCATCCTGGTGCCTGCTGTTCAGACCCCTCCCGAGAGGAGCCCTGAGATGGGTGTCACCCTGCTCGACGTGATCCTGGTGCTCGTCCTGCTCGGGTTCCTGATCGCCGGGCTGCGCAAGGGCATCTGGATCACCGTGGGGGGCCTCGCCGGCTTCCTCGTGGGTGCCGTCGCGGCGTTCTTCTCCATCCCGCTGGTGGCCGGATGGGTGCCGGATCCGCTGTGGCGCATCGTCGCCGTCATCGCGACCGCCATCGTCCTGGTCGTCGCCGGGCACGCACTGGGGACCACCGCCGGCGCGGAGGTGCAGCGGATGTTCCGCTCGCCCACCGTCCGGACCTTGGGCTCGCTCGTCGGAGGTGCGCTCAACGTCGTCGTCGCCGTCTTCGTCATCGCCGCGCTGTCGCTCTCTGTGGGCGCGATGGGTTTCCCCCAGGTCAACCAGCACATGCGCCAGTCCAGCGTGCTGCAGGGCATCACCTCGGTGATGCCGGAGCGGGCGGAGGCGTGGATCGCGCAGATCCGCGCGCGCGTCATGGAGTCTGACATCCCGGAGCTCGCCCAGACGCTCGTGCCGGAGAGCGACGAGACCCCGGAGAACGAGGACCTCAGCGACGCGGCCGACCAGGCTTCCCAGTCTGTGGCCAGGATCACCGGTGTGGCGGATCAGTGCGGGCTGAGCCAGTCCGGCTCGGGCTTCGTGGTCTCGCCCACGCGTGTGGTCACCAACGCGCATGTGGTCGCCGGGGTCAACGAGCCCACCGTGGAGCTGCGGGACGGGCAGGTGGCCTCTGCCCGGGTGGTGCACTTCGACGCCGCGGAGGACCTCGCGCTGCTGGCTGTGGACGGCCTGGACGCGGCCCCGCTGGAGATCGGCGACCCGCTGGACGCCGGGGACACCGGATTCGTCATGGGCTATCCCGCCGGCGGGCCGTTCCATGCGGGCACCGCTGTGGTCCAGGCCCGGGACGTCTCCCAGGTCAACAACATCTACGGCAGCTCGCCGTCCTCCCTGGAGATCTATCAGCTCAACGCCGACGTCCGGCAGGGCAACTCGGGCGGGCCGCTCATCGACGCCGACGGCGACGTCGCCGGTGTGGTCTTCGCCCGCGCCATGGAGGGCAGTGCCGTCGGCTTCGCGCTCACCGCCGAGGAGGCCGGGGACGTGCTGACCAGCCCGGACTCCTACACGGAGGCGGTCTCCACCGGGCAGTGCGTGGAGCGCTGAGCCTGTTTCCTCCGCCTCTGCGGGGCGGCGGCCAGGATGGCTCCGGCATCGGCTCCCGGGATGACGACCGGGGGTGACGACCGGGGCGAACAGCGAGGCGATCAGCTGCGCAGCGTGTCCGCCAGCAGCTCGATCGCGAAGCGGTAGCCGGCCACCCCAGCGCCGGCGATGACGGCCTGGGCCAGCGGGGAGACGAAAGAGTGCCGGCGGAACTCCTCGCGGGAGTGCACGTTCGACAGGTGCACCTCCACCACCGGCAGGGCCACGGCCCGCAGCGCGTCGGCGATCGCCACGGAGGTATGGGTGTAGGCCGCCGGGTTGATCACGATGCCCGCCGCCGTGCCCCGTGCGGCCTGGATCGCATCCACGAGCTCCCCCTCGTGGTTGGACTGGACCACGTCGACGGCGAAGCCCTGTCGTGCGGCGGTGCTGCGGCACAGCTCGTGGATGTCCTCCAGGGTCTCGGAGCCGTAGATCCCCGGCTCCCGGGTGCCCAGCAGGTTCAGGTTCGGCCCGTTGACGATCAGCAGCCGGCCGGTGCCGGAGGCGCCGTGCTCGGAGGGGGTGCTGGTCTCTGCACTCATCGGTGCTCCTCTGCGGTGGTGCGCGGGTGGTCTGCGGCCGCCGACGTCGTGATCGGTCCGCCGGTGATCAGCCTATCCGCCCCGGCGGCCCCTGCGGCGAGTCGGCCCCGGGGTGCACCGTGGTCACCTGTCTCGCCGGTGACGACGGCTGGGCGCCTCAGCTGGCCGGCACGCGGGTCGACGCCTCCGCACTGCTCGGTGCCCGGGAGAGGGTGGCTCGCGGCGGCTGAGCGGGACGCTTGAGCAGGCCGCCTGAGCGGATACGACGGCGCCCACCGGCCCCATGCGGGGCAGGTGGGCGCCGTCGATCAGACCGACCGGTCGTCCGGGTCAGGCGTCCGCCCCGTGCTTGGCGCGCATGTCCTCAGCGATCTGCTGCATCACCGAGGGGTCTGCCAGGGTGGAGGCGTCACCGGCCTCGCGGCCCTCGGCGACGTCCTTGAGCAGTCGGCGCATGATCTTCCCGGAGCGGGTCTTCGGCAGCTCCGGGACCACCAGCACGTTGCGCGGCTTGGCGATCGGGCCGATCTCCTGGCCCACATGGGCGCGGAGCTCCTGCTCCTTCTGCGCGGGATCGCCGCCCTCGGCGTCTCCGCGCAGGATCACGAAGGCGACCACCGCCTCACCCGTGGTGGCGTCCTTCGCCCCGACGACGGCGGCCTCGGCCACAGCCTCGTGGGAGACGAGGGCGGACTCGATCTCCGTGGTGGAGAGCCGGTGTCCGGAGACGTTCATGACGTCGTCGACGCGGCCCATCAGCCAGATGTCGCCGTCGTCGTCGGTGCGGGCGCCGTCGCCGGCGAAGTACACGTCCCCGAATCGCGCCCAGTAGGTCTCCTGATACCGCTCTGGGTTCTTCCAGATGCCGCGCAGCATGGAGGGCCACGGCTCCTTGATGACCAGCAGACCCGCCTCGCCCGTGTCCAGCGGGGTGCCCATCTCGTCCACCACGCCGATCTCCACGCCGGGGACCGCGGTCTGGGCGGATCCGGGCTTGGTGGCGGTGACCCCCGGGAGCGGGGCGATCATGTGGGCCCCGGTCTCGGTCTGCCACCAGGTGTCCACGATGGGCGCGGGGTGCTCCTTGGACGGGTTGCCCGGCCCGTTGTTCGCGCCGATGACCTCCCGGTACCACATCCAGGCCTCCGGGTTGATGGCCTCGCCGACGGTGCCGAGCACGCGCAGGCTGGAGAGGTCGTACTGGTCGGGGATCTCGCGGCCCCACTTCATGCAGGTCCGGATCAGCGTGGGGGCCGTGTAGAACTGCGTGACCCGGTACTTCTGGACGATCTCCCACAGCCGGCCCTTGTGCGGGGAGTCCGGGGTGCCTTCGTAGACCACCTGGGTGGCGCCGTTCACGAGCGGGCCGTAGACGATGTAGGAGTGCCCGGTGACCCAGCCGACGTCGGCGGTGCACCAGTAGACGTCCTGCTCCGGCTTCAGGTCGAAGCTGTCCCGGTGGGTGACCGCGCACTGGGTCAGGTAGCCGCCGGTGGTGTGCAGGATGCCCTTGGGCTTCCCGGTGGTCCCCGAGGTGTAGAGGATGAACAGCGGGTGCTCGGAGTCGTGCGGCACGTAGCTGTGCTCCGTGGACTGCTGCGGCACCAGGTCATGCCACCAGGTGTCGATGTCGTGGACCGGGACGTCCTCCCCGTTGCGCCGGACCACCACCACGTGCTCCACGCTGTGGCCCGGGGCGGAGAGCGCCTCGTCCACGGCGGGCTTCAGCGGGGAGGGCTTGCCGCGGCGGTAGGAGCCGTCCGCGGTGACCACCAGCTTGGCCTCGGCGTCGTCGATGCGCGAGCGCAGCGCATCCGAGGAGAAGCCGCCGAAGACCACCGAGTGGATGGCGCCGATGCGGGCGCAGGCCAGCATGGTCACGATGGTCTCGGGGATCATCGGCATGTAGATCGCCACACGGTCGCCCTTGGCCAGGCCGAGCGACTCGAAGGCGTTGGCGGCGCGGGCGACGTCGTCCTTCAGCTCCGCGTAGGTGATGCTGCGGGAGTCGCCGGGCTCGCCCTCGAAGTGGATGGCCACCCGGTCCCCGCGGCCGGCCTCCACGTGGCGGTCCACGGCGTTGTAGGCGGCGTTGACCTCACCGCCGACGAACCACTTCGCGAAGGGAGCCTCGGACCAGTCGAGGGTCTCGGTGAAGTCGGTGTCCCAGCTCAGCACGGAGCGGGCCTGGTCCGCCCAGTAGCCGAGGCGGTCCGCGGCGGCCTTGTCATAGCGGTCCGCCGTCGCGACGGCGTGCGCGGCGAACTCCTCGCTGGGCGGGAACGCCCGAGTCTCCTTGAGCATGCTGTCCAGCTGGTTGTCTGCCGGGGGAGTGGGGGTCATGCGCTGTCCTCCTTGGGTGCTCCAGGTGCGCCGCAGTGCACCCGTCCCCCGCCCGGTGACCCCCGGGTCGGTCGGTGCGCGCGACGCCGTCCGACACCTTGCTGTGTCGCCGATCACAATACCGCGCGGGGCGTGCCCAAAGCGAGGTGCGCACTGCAACGTGACGCACGCCATAGCTCGCTGACCTGGTATTTTCCGTGAGCGGTCATGACGAACGGTAGGTATTCTGCGACGAACGGTTCTCCCGGTGGGGGTCCGGCGGCGGCGACGTCGCCCGTAGAATGACCACGATGATGCGCGAGGAGACCCCGCTGGCGACCACTCGCCGGGTGCGGAAGATCAACAGGGTGCTGGCCGAGACGTACCCCTATGCCGTGGCCGAGCTCGACTTCGAGAACCCCTTCGAGCTGCTGGTGGCCACCGTGCTCTCCGCCCAGACCACAGACGTGCGCGTCAACCAGGTGACGCCCTCGCTGTTCGCCCGCTTCCCCGACGCCCATGCCATGGCGGTGGCCGACGAGCGCGAGCTCTCCGAACTGATCCGGCCCACCGGGTTCTACAAGTCCAAGACCCGAGCCCTGCTCGGCCTCTCCCAAGCACTGGTCGACGAGCACGACGGCGAGGTCCCCGGCCGCCTTGAGGATCTGGTGAAGCTGCCGGGGGTGGGGCGCAAGACCGCCTTCGTGGTGCTGGGCAACGCCTTCGGCGAGCCCGGGCTGACGGTGGACACCCACTTCGGGCGGCTCGCCCGTCGGCTCGGCATGACCGAGCAGGAGGACCCGGTGAAGGTGGAGCGCGACGTCGCCGCCCTCTTCGAGCCCAAGGACTGGACGATGCTGTCCCACCGGCTGATCTTCCACGGACGCCGGGTCTGCCATTCCCGCCGACCGGCCTGCGGCGCCTGCCCGATCGCCCGCTGGTGCCCCTCCTACGGCGTCGGCGAGGTGGAGCCCCAGGCGGCGCGCGAGCTGCTCAAGTACGAGCTCGCTCCGGGTCGGGAGGAGCTGCTGGAGAAGATGCGGGCCGGGTGGAGCCGCCGCAGGCTCCGCGAGGAAGGCTACTCGCTCAGTGCCTGAGCCGCAGAGGGGAGACGTCCGCCGAGATGGGCGCCGAGACCAGCAGGGGACGGCCGCCCGGTATCGGGTGGCCGAGGACCTGACGCGCCTGGTCGCCGAGGCGGCGGACTACAGCGCGAACCATCCGGAGGCCGCTGAGCTGGGCGGCTGGTGGTGGACCCCGGAGCCGGTTCTCGAACCGCCTGCCGAGCCCGCCATGCGCGTCGGCGAAGGCCGAGAGGCTGCGGTGCTCGCCCTGTTCTGCCTCGAACCGCACTCCGGCGACGGCGTCCCGGACGTGCCGGGGGTCGTCGAGGCTCCCTACCTCCTGGTGACGGAACGCTCCCGGGGACTCGCGAAGCACCCGGGACAGGTGGCATTTCCCGGTGGCGCGCTCGAGGCCTTCGACCATGGCCCAGGGGCTGCTGCGCTGCGCGAGGCCCACGAGGAGATCGGACTGGACCCTGCGCGGGTCGGGGTGATCGGGCTGCTTCCTCCGGCGCCCGTACCGATCAGCGGCTTCATGGTCACCCCGGTGGTCGGGGTGACCGAGGATCCGGGTCTGCTGACTCCGCAGGCTGGGGAGGTGGAGGCTGTGATCCGGGTGCCGGTTCGCCGGCTCGTGGACCCTGCGAACCGGACCACCTCGGTGATCCGTCGCCACGGCACCACGCATCGGGCGCCGGCGTTCGTGGTGGACGGCACGCTGATCTGGGGTTTCACGGGGATCCTGCTGGACCGCATCCTCAGCAGGCTCGGCTGGGAGGAGCCCTGGGACCAGGAGGCCAGTGTGGACCCGCGGGAGTACCAGCCGCTGTTCTGATCGGCCTGCGCGGACCCTGGGGCGCTGATCCGCTGCGGGGAGCGTTCCTCCACAGGCTCCGTGACACGCCGACCTCTCCACAGGGCCGCCCCGGGCCCTGGGCGTCTGCCGTGCCGCCCGAGATGCTGGGGCCATGCCGCTGCTCAGGTCCGATCGTCCCCGTCCCTCCGTTCCGCCGGTCGGCGCCGAGACGGAGGATCCCTCGCTGCTGCTGGTCACCGACGAACCGGCCCTCTGCGACGACGTGGCCCTGCTGGCCGCGGTCGTCGGCGCCCGCCTGGAGACCTGCTCCACCTGGCAGGAGGCGCCCAACCGCCAGTGGGCGGCGGTGCTGTGCGGACCGGACGCCCCGCCGCCGGAGAGCAGACGCGAAGAGGTTCTGCTCGTCATCGGCGAAGGAAGCTGTGCAGACTCTTGGGCCCTGGCCGCTGAGCATCCCCCTCTGCGGCCTGTGCCCCTGCCGGCCGGGGAGCAGTGGCTCGTCGACCATCTGGCCGCCCAGGTCATGGACCGACTGCCCGGGCGCGTGGTGACCGTGCTGGGTGCCCTGGGCGGCGTCGGATCCTCCACGGTCGCCTATCTGACGGCCGCCGAGGCGGCTGCCCGCGGGATGGGAGTGCTGCTGCTGGACGCCGACGCCGGGGCCGGCAGCGGGCTGCGTGCCCTGCGGGAGCAGGCCCGACGCGCCGGAGTGCTCACCGGGGCGTCGAGCGCCCTGGACTGGGAGGAGCTCGATGCGCTCGACGGTCCCCTTTCGGCGGCCCAGCTCACCGCTGCGCTCGCCGAGGTGGACGGGATCTCGCTGCTCACCGGGGAGGCCTCCGAGGATGACGCCGGTCCCCGAGCCTTGGCGGCGGTGGTCACCGCCGCTCGGCGTGCCGTGGACCTGGTGGTGGTCGACGCCGCGCGACGCCCGGGCGTGCTGGAGGCCCTCGGGGGAGCGCCGGAGGCGGGACTGCTGGTGACCGAGCCCTCCGCACGCGGCGCGGCGGCCGTCGCGGAGATGCCGCTGCGCGGCCATGACGTGGACTGGTCCCTGGTGATCAACGGCGCCGCCCGCGGAGGGATCACGGCCGCGGAGCTGACCCGTCGTCTGGGGATCCCGGTGGCCGCCGAGCTCGCCGAGCAGCGGTGGCTGCGGCGGGCAGAAGAGTTCGGGGAGGCCTACGAGGTGCTGCGCAGCCGACGGGGCGCGTCCTTCGCGCAGGCGCTGTTGGAGGCTGTCGGTGTGGGGACCCAGGGGCCTGACGCCGTCGTCCGGAGGATGGGCGGAGGTGGCCGGGATGCCTGATAGGAGCCATCGACCGCCGCTGGCCATCGGATCGCGGTCAGGAGGCTCCAGGGCCGGGGACGCGCGACGCCAGGGGCCGCCGCGGGACGGTGGCCTGGAGGAACTGCAGGGCCGGCTCCGCGAGGAGCTCACGGCGGGCACCGAGCCGCTGACCGCGGCCCGGATCGCTGAGGCGGTGCGGGACTCCGGGGTCGCCCTGGGCGCTGAGACCACGCGTCGCCTGGTGGGATCCCTGCGGGACGAACTGGTCGGGATGGGGCCGCTGCAGCGTTTCGTGGACAGTCCCGGAGTCACCGACGTGCTGGTGGACGGCCGGCGGCGCGTCTGGGTCGACGGAGTCGAGGGGCTCGCCGACACCGGCGTGCGGCTCGACTCGGAGGAGCAGGCACGGGGCTTGGCGCGGCGGCTCATCTCCCTCTCCGGCGGGCGGTTGGACGAGGGCCACCCCTGCGCCGACGGTCGCCTGGGACCCTGCCGCATCCATGCCGTGATCCCGCCGGTGGCGGTCGAGGGGACGCTGATCTCCGTGCGGATCTCCCGCGCGGCGCAGGCCGGTCTCGATGACCTCGCCCGGCAGTGGCACGGACCGCGGATCTGGCTGGAGCTCATCCGGGGCATCGTCGGCGCCCGGCTGAACGTGCTGATTTCCGGGGCCACCGGCTCCGGAAAGACGAGCCTGCTGGCCGCCATGCTCGGTGAGGCTCCCCCACAGGAGAGGATCCTCATCGTCGAGGACACCGCCGAGATGGTCCCGGACCACCCGCACGTCGTCCATCTGCAGGGTCGGGCCGGCAACGTGGAGGGCGCCGGACGCATCGAGATGGGCGACCTGGTCCGCCAGACGCTGCGGATGCGGCCCGATCGGCTCATCGTCGGTGAATGTCGCGGCGCGGAGCTGCGCGACTTTCTGGCTGCCATGAACACCGGGCACCACGGGGCAGCCGGCACGGTGCACGCCAACTCCCCCGACGCCGTCCCGGCTCGGCTGGCCGCCATGGGCGCGCTGGCGGGCATGCCTCCGGAGGCGGTGGCGCTGCAGGTGGCGGCCGCCCTGGATGTGGTCGTCCATGTCGAGCGGCGCGGAGGCCGGCGGATGCCCGTGGCGGCCTCCGTGGTGCGGCAGCGGCAGGGTCGCCTGCACATGGAGCCCGCCCTCAGCATGGAAGGCCCTCTGCCGGGAGCCGGTGAGGTGAGGCGGGGGCCGGCCTGGGAGGAGCTCGCTGCGCGCAGCGGAGCCGCGGAAAGCCTTCACGGGACAAGGCAGCCCCGGTCGTACGACGCGTCGCAGGGGTCGAGATGATCGATGCCGTCCTGCTGGTCTCTGCGGGGACGCTCGCGGCCGGAACCGTCCTGCTGCTCCTGCCGGGGGCCGCCGCGCCGGAGATCGTCGGAGAGGCCGCCGGGCCGATGCCGGGCCCGATCAGACGGGTGCGCGGACTCCTCGACGGCGTCCGGGGGCGGCTCACCGGACGGGCGCGGGGTGCAGACGTGGTCCGAGAGTCCGCGATGCTGCTCAGGCAGCTCGCCGCCCTGCTGCAGTCGGGACGCGGGCCTGGCCGGGTCTGGGACGATCTGGCCCGGAGATGGGCGATGGCCGATCGGGGAAGTTCCTCGGGACCGGCGGCCGGGGTGGCGACCCGCGGCGCGCACCCCCTGGCTCAGGTGTGCGCCCGGGCCGCGGCCGCCGACCGCATGGGCAGGGGTGCCGCAGACGGACTCGAACGATTCGCCGGCGAACTGCAGGCCCGGCTCACGCACGGGAGGGCCGCCGGGACGGGGTCTGCGCGAGGTTCCCATTCAGCGGGGCCCCGCCGGTGGGGACGGACAGGCGGGCGGCGAGGTCCGGTCCGATCCTGGGTCACCGGCTCGCGGCGTGAAGACCAGAGGCTGCTCGACGTCGTCGGCCGTCTTGCCGGGCTGCTGAGGCTCTCCGAGGAGACCGGAGCTCCACTGTCCCGCCTGGTGGAGGAGCTGGCCGCCACTCTCGACGACGACGGCGAGGCCGCCGCGGCGATAGCCTCCGCCGCGGCCGGGCCGCGTCTGACCCAGCGGGTCCTCGCGGGGCTGCCGCTGGGCGGCGTCCTGGTCGGCCAGCTCATCGGTGCGGATGCGGTCGCGGTGCTGGTGGGCAGCGCCCTGGGGATCGCCTGCCTCGTGGCGGGGGCTGTTCTGATGGTGCTCGGGATGCTGTGGAGCCGACGGATGATCCAGGCGGTGGAGAGCCATGCATGAGCTGCTGACGACGGCCCCGAGCATCCTCCTGGCAGCGGCTGCGGCGTTGTTGATGGTCCCTCCGGCCCCGCGCCTGCCCGATGCGGGTCCGGGGCGGGAGCCGGGACCGTCGCGGATCGCTGCCGGCATCACCGCTGAAGGCCCAGCGGTGGAGGAGCTGCGGACTGCCCCGGATGCCGCGATGCTGCTGGATCTGACCGCCGCGCTGCTGACCTCTGGGGTCGGTGTCGAGGCCGCCCTGGACCGGCTGGCCCGGACAGTTCCCGGGGCGGAGCCGCTCGCGACGGTCCACCGCGCCCTGGTGGCGGGTGCCGGATGGGAGGAGGCATGGTCCGGACAGGGCCGGGAGCTGGCGGAGCTCGGTGCGCAGCTCTCCTTCGCCCACGCCACCGGAGCTCCCACGGCTGAGCTGCTGCAGGCCGGGGCGCAGCAGCTGCGGCGGCGACGTCGTCATGAGGCCCAGCGACGCGCCGAGGAGCTCGGAGTGAAGATGGTGATGCCGCTGGGGGCCTGCTTTCTGCCCGCGTTCATTCTGCTCGGCGTGGTGCCGGTGCTGCTCGGGCTGCTGCCGCAGGTGTTCAGCCTGTGAGTGCCCAGATCCGGCCGGTGGGCGAACCGGGGCGGGCGGCCCCGGGGCGAGCGGTCAGCCGCCCCTCGGCAGCCGGGCGAGCGTCTCATGCCGCGGTCCGCCGCCCGGGCCAGCCCCGAGCTCGGAGAGCATCAGCTGTGCCTCGTCCACGCTCCAGGGCGGACCCTCATAGACGGCCAGGGCCTCGGCCAGCCGATGCAGCTGCTCGGCGGCGTCGGCTCCCGGTCCGCGGTGCCGCCCTCTGCCGTTCCCCGCACGACCCCGGGCTCGGGCCAGGGTGAGGTGCGCTCGTCGCCGCTCCGGGCGCTCCACGGTGGAACCTGCCGCTCGACCGGCGCGCTCGCAGGCCGCCATGAGGTCCGTCAGGGGGCCGTTGCGGCGGCTGTGGGCGGCAGGCGCCAGGTCCTGGACGCCGGCCCACAGCGTCCGGGAGGAGAACACGCCTGCCCCGCGCAGCCGAAGCTCCAGGGGAGGACACTCCTCCATCACGACGCCGAGCGCGTCCCGGAGCTCCTCCACCGCACCAGCCGGGCGCTCTCCGAAGAAGGCCACGGTGATGTGGCGCAGCTCCTCCGGCACCCAGCGCAGCGCGGGGGGACCGTGTCCGGTCTCCAGGGGAACCAGGGCCCGCACCGATTCCAGGGCGTTGTCCAGATGGTCCAGCACCTCCGGCGGCGGGGTCAGCGACACGAAGAGCCTCATGAGGTCAGCATGCCCTGGCGTGCCGTCCGAGGAAAGGCCAGGGGGACGCCACCAGAGGATTCAGCGCAGATGCACGGAGAGCCCGGTCTCGCCGGGACGTACGTCGGGCTGGAGCTCCCACTGGTCGGTGTAGTCACCGGTGAACTGCTCCCGGTAGGGCAGCGGGGCCTCGTCGAAGATCCCCTCGAGGCGACGTGCCAGCGACTGCGCCGCCGCAGCGTAGGACTCGGAGTCCGTGAAGTCAGCACTGGGCAGTGCCCATGGAGACAGAGGTGCCATGCCCGTGTAGGCGAAGGTGCCGTGGAGCAGACCGAACAGCAGCTCGTGGAGCTCGCCGCTCTTCCCCCGCGGGCCGATCGAGGCCGGACGGTCCCCCAGCGTGGTCACCACCAAGGCGCGGGTGCCCCGGAAGGGGCCCTGCTCGAAGCGGAGTCGGCGCCCGGTGACGGGGTCGGTCCCGAAGGCGAATCCTGAGACGAAGACCCGGTCGAACCAACCCTTCAGCATGGCTGGCATTCCGTACCACCAGAGGGGGAACTGCACGATGACGGCATCGGCGCCGCGCAGCTTCTCCTGCTCTGCGGCCACATCGTCGCACTGTGCGCCCTCGAGCTGGGCGCGCCGCCCCGCCGCTGTGACGCGCACCGGGGCGTCGGTGCCTCGCCGGTCCAGGTTCTCCGCGCGCACCACAGGATCCCAGCCCATGGCGTAGAGATCGGATTGGGTCACGGTGTGTCCGTGCCGATGGAGCGCCGCGATGCCGTCACGCCGGAGCCGTCCGGTCAGCGACTCCGGCTCAGGATGGGCGCTGACCCACAACACAGTGCGACCAGACACGGAGGAGGACGAAGGCGACGGATCTGACATAGGAGCAGTCTGCTCCGCTAGGGTGAGAAGCACCAGTACGGACATTCTTGTCCCTAACGGGAACCACGGTGCCGTGTCCTTCTGCCGATCGGAGCCTGTGATGCGCCTCCCCGTCCGACGCGCCGCCGAGGTCTGCCCCGTGGAGGTGGCGGTCTCGATCCTCGGCGGCACCTGGAAGCTCACGCTGGTCAAACACCTGACCGCCGGCCCGCTGCGCTTCGGTCAGCTGGGCCGGCGCGTTCCGGCGGCGAACCGCAAGACGCTCACCCGTGCCCTGCGCGAGTTGGAGGAGGACGGAGTCGTCCACCGCGACGTCCATGCAGAAGTGCCGCCTCGAGTGGAGTACTCCCTGACGGCCCTGGGCGGAACTCTCGCCCCGATCGTCGAGGCCATGGACAGCTGGGGCGCGGACTATGCCGCTCGACTCGCCGCCGACCCGCTCCAGGGGCGCGGCAGCAGCCGCTCGGCATGAGCACATCGCGCCGACCAGGAGAACGAACCCGCCGGCCTCACGCCGGCAGGATCCGGATCTGCTGCTGGCCCCCCGCTCGGTCTCGGACCATCACCCCGTGGGCGGCCAGCTGATCGCGTAGGACCTCAGCCTGGGCGGCATCCCCGGTCTCGAGTGCGCGCCGTCGGTCCCGCAGCATCGCGTGCAGTTCGGCGTCAAGCTCCTGGCTGTGGTCGACCCACGGGTGGAACTCCACATCGCGGGGATCGGTGGTGCCGGACCAGGGTAGGCCGAACATGGTGAAGGCCTCCTTCAGCTCGGAGGCCAGCCCGTCCTCCGCCGGGGTGCGGGCGAGCTCGTGCCCGGCGCGGCCCAGCAGCACCAGGTCTGCGTCGTCCAGGAAGGCCTCGGTGATGTCCCGGTGCTGGAACGCCGCCGGCCCTTCCGGGCGGTCCACGGTCACGGTCTGGGAGTCGATCGTCAGCCGTCCTACCCGCCGGTCCCGAGCCGAGGAGACCCACAGACCGATCACGGCACCCAGGACCATGAGAACTGGGACCGACCAGATCAGGCGCACCTGGTCCATCATCTCCACCAGGGCCGCCGGAGAGTCCATCCGGGTCATGAGCCAGGCCGCCGTCGGGCCGATCGCCATCGCGACCAGGCCTCCCATGGCGGCCCCGGCCACGGTGAAGGCCAGGACCAGGCGGGACCGCAGGCGCACGGTCACGGGTGCTTCCGGCGTCGTCGGGGATGGTGTCGTCGGGCACATCGTCGGCCTCCTCTCCCGTGGGGACAGCTCGTGGGTCCATTGTCCTCCTGGCGTCCACGGGTCTCCAAGGGTCGACGGTTCCCTCAGCCCTCCCAGAGCGAACGGTAGAACCTGATCCGCTCCGCATTCGGCTCCACCCCGTAGGCGTCGAAGAACAGGTCGTCGTGGCCGGGGCCGAAGTTGACGTCCCAGCTGATGCTCATCGAGGCGATCGCCAGGTCGGCCCACCGGTCGGCCACGCCCAGCGCGCCGAGGTCCACATGGGCGATCGCCTGGCCGTCGGAGTCCAGCAGTGTGTTCGGCACGCACGGGTCACCGTGGCAGACCACCAGCCGCTCCGGCTCAGGGGCGTCGGCCAGCCGCCCGTCCAGCCACCGGCAGGTGAACGGGCAGTCCTCCACGGGAAGGGCCTCGTGAAGTCGCCGCAGGCCCCGTGCGATGGCCGGCACGGCCCTGGCCGGGTCCGCCGTCCAGCCGCCAGCCAGCGGGTTCTCTCCCGGCAGGCCCGCGGTGAGCAGCCAGGCTCCGAAGGTGCCAGCATCCTGGGAGGCGCCGTCATCGACCTCGGGAGACTCCGGCACGGCCTCGACGTCCGGCACGGCCTCGACGTCCGGCACGGCCTCGACGTCCGGCACGGCCTCGACGTCCGGCACCGTCCCGACATCCAGCACCTGCGGCACGGTGAGGAATCGGCCGGCCCAGTCCAGCCGGCGTGCCTCCTCGGGCAGGTCGACGTCGGCCAGCAGCGCGGAGGAGAGCCCGTCATGCGGCTGCCACTTCAGGTACCGTGCCCCGCCGTCGAGCCGGAACGTCCGTCCGCCGAGCTCATTGGTCCACACCAGCTCGGCGGAGCGGCCGAGCCGCTCGAGGACCGCAGGGGGAAGTCCGGCGACGTCGTGCGCCTCCCTCAGGTGCGGGGTGTCCGTCATGGGTCCGTCCGTTCGTCGTCAGGCGCAGGCACGCGCCACGTCAGGTCAGTGCCGCATCGGTCAGTGCGGCATCGAGTCAGCGCCGCCTCAGGTCGGCCTCGCATGAGGTCAGAGCCGCAGCGCCGAGACGAGGCGCGCGGCAGTGGCCCGGGGGTCGTCGAGCGGTCGGTCCTCGTAGGCGGCGAGGAAGGCCTCGTGGAACGCCGCGCCGACCAGCAGCTGGGCGGCTGCGTCCGGGTCCACTTCGGGGGAGACGCCCCCTCGGGAGATCTCGGTGGTCAGCAGGTCGGCCACCGCTGCAGACGGCGCCCGGGGTCCGGCGCCCCGGGCAGCCAGGGCATCCCGGTGGAGCGTGAGGAGGCCCCGATCGCCGAAGAGCGCGGCCGCCATCGGGAAGTTCTGCGCGTAGAACTCCAGAAGTCGGGAGGTGATCGCGCAGAGGCGCTCGCGGGCGTCGCCGTCGTCGGGCCCTGCCGGGGTGAGCCGGGGGGAGCGTTCCTGGAGCACGGCCAGGAAGAGGTCTCGTTTGTCGGGGAAGTGCTTGTACAGCAGCGCTTCGGAGCACCCCGCAGTGCGGGCTATGAGCTTCGTGGTGGCGCGCACCAGGCCGTCCTCGCGCATCACCTGGGCGGCGGCGTCGAGGATGCGCTCGCGGGCGGGTCGAGGGTGCCCCTGCTCTGGACTTCTCACCATGGGGCCAGCATACTGGTCGACCGAAGGGGTGAGTGAATACTTACTCACTGCCTCGTGGTGTGTGGTGTCGACACGAAGGGAGATCCCCATGGACGGGTCGGAGGTGGGTGTCGGACCTCGCCGCCACCGGGTCGAGCGGCGTCGAGAGGGCGGCGGTGCTCTGCTGAGGCGTCGACTCATTCCCCTCGCGGCGGTGGCGGTGGTCCTCGTCGAAGTGCTGGCGTTCCTCGGCGACCTCGGCAGTGATCCCGTCGCCTTCGGTCAGGGTTGGGGGCCGACGCGTTCGGGGGGACTCGCCGCCTGGTTCCTGCTCGCCGCGGTCTGCCTGCCGATGCTCGGGCTGTCTCGATGGCCCACCACGGCCGCATGGATCAGCACCACGGCGTACGGGGTCGCTGTCGTCACCGACTACGCGTTCGGTCTCACGCTTCCGCCCATGCTGGCGATCCTCGTGCTGGCCGCTCGACGTCGGCGGGCTCCGGCCTGGCTGCTGGCCATGGCTGCCCTGGCCGCTACGCTCCTCTGGGTCCACCGTCGCGCCGTCGGCATCATCGATCCTGAGGTCGGTGTGCTCGTCTGGATCTCCTTCGGCGTGGTGAGTGCCGTGTTCTTCCTGGGGTCCGCTCTGGTCGGCGAGCTGATCGCCGCGCACAGCTCGCGTCCGACTGTGGGTCCTTCTCGCGCCCTCAGCCCATCGGATGGACCGTGACGCCCAGGGCGTGGGTGACGCCGTCGATGCCGGAGGCTGCCCCGAGGTCGGCGGTGAACCCCTCCAGCATGCCGCGCACGTCGAACTCTCCGCCCAGTGCGGCGAGGTACTGCTCATGGGCCTCCAGGGAGGCGATGCCCTTCTCCAGGGGTTCCCCGGTGACGTCCACCAGGTGCGTGGGCTCCCCGCCGACGACGATCAGCTCCTTCGCGCCCCAGGGCTCCAGGCGTTCCTGCTCCAGCAGCTCACGGAACACCCAGGGGTTGTCGGCGTCACGCACGGCGTCCACCGTCGCGATGCCGGCGGCCCGGTGGTCGGCATGATTCAGTCCCCAGCCGACCTCAAGCTCCCAGGGCTGGGTGACGACGACGTCGGGCCGCACCTGCCGGATCCGGCGGGCGATCTGCCTCCGGGTCTCCAGGTCCGCCTGCAGCATGCCGTCGGGCAGGTCCAGGATCACCAGGTCCTCGACTCCCACGATGGCGCAGGCCCGCCGCTGCTCCTCGGCCCGCAGTTCGGCGACCTCCTCCGGGTCCCGGTCCCGCATCCCGGCCTCTCCAGCGGTGAGCAGCAGATAGGAGACCTTCACCCCGCGGGCCGTCCAGCGGGCGACAGCAGCCGAGGCCCCGTACTCGAGGTCGTCCGGGTGGGCGACCACGCACAGCACATGGCTCAGTGAGGCGTCGTCGTAGAACGGCAGGGTCTGGTCCGCGGTGGTGTCCATGCGGGCCAGGGTAGTCAGCGACGCCGGCCGGGTCACCGGTGCGCGGCCGAGGCGCGCCCGCCCCTGTCGGGCCGGAGCCGTTCCGGGACGCGTGATCAGGTGGCCAGCAGTCCGATCCCGAGAGTGGCCAGGCCGGCGACGAGGAAGCCCGCACCGATCCACAGCAGCACGATCAGCCGGTTCGGCTCGGTGCGGCCCGGGCCCAGGGCCGAGAGGAAGAATCCGGCCGGCATCAGGATCGCGGAGATGAGCACGCCGGTCCGGGCCAGCCACTGCCAGGCGCCCGTGAGTCCGGTGGCCTCCGCGAGCAGCAGGCAGATCAGCCCCAGCATGATCAGGCTGGCGGCATGGGCGTGCCCGGCTCGGAAGAAGGAGACCTGCAGGTCGGTGGCGGGGACCTGCCCGCGGACCACCTTGGTGAGGAAATGGCCGCCGGTGGTCACGGTGATCGCCGCGAGGATGACGATGCCGGCGGTGGTCTGGGCGGCGGGGGAGAGCTCGAGCATGGTCGTCTCCGATCGGGAGGCTGGGCTGGGTCGGGCGTGAAGGCCCGTCAGTTTCATGACACTGTTATATAACGATGTGAGAAAACCTGGTGTCAAGGGTAGACTCCTGCCATGGCCCGGCCCCGCACCCACGATGAGACCGTCAGGACCCGCCTGCTGGAGGAAGCATCGCAGGTCATCGCCGATTCCGGAGCCCAGGGGCTCTCGCTGCGATCCGTGGCCCGGTCGTCCCACACCACCACCGCCGCGGTCTATTCACTCTTCGGCGGACGCGAGGCGCTCATCCAGGCCGTGGTGGAGGAAGGCTTCCGCCGCTTCGGCGCCGTGCTCGCCGCCGTCGAGCGCACCGACGACCCCGGGATGGACCTGCTGGCCCTGGGCGTGGCCTACCGGGAGTTCGCCCTGGCTGACCCGCACTTCTACCGGGTCATGTTCGAGTCCCTCGGCGAAGGCCTCTCCCGCCCGGAGACGCCGGCCTCCCCGACGTTCCAGGTGCTGCGCGCCGCCGTCGCCCGCGCCATGGGCCTGCCGCAGGACGAGTCCGGTGAGCCGGGTTCCAGCCCAGATCTGGACCCTGCCGGGCGCGCTGCCCTGCGGCTTTGGGCGCTGGCCCACGGGCTGGTCAGCCTGGAGCTCACCGGCCTCGTGCCCGGGGACGCGGACGCCCGCGGTCGCGATTATGTGGCCACGCTGCGCGCCGCCCGCGGTCTGGTGGCCGGCTGAGCCGAGCGCACGCGCAGCGCCACCACGGTGAACGCCGCCAGCGGGATCAGGTGCAGCAGCGCCAGCGCGGCCGCCGTGATCCCGTCATGGGCGACCGACGGCGGCACGGCGCTGGTGGGTCCGAAGACGATCAGCACGGCGACCAGCAGCACGAGCAGACCCCTGCGCGAGCGGCGCAGCAGGGCCACCAGGCCGATGCCGATCGCCAGCGGCAGGGCGGTCTTCCACGCGACGTCGACCCACCGGAGCAGGTGGCCCGGCTCCTGCCCCAGCGGATCCAGCCGCAGGGAGGCGCCCAGGGCGTGGGCGGTGAAGAACACGCCGAGGTTCAGCAGTGTGGCGACCAGCACGACGACGGCGCCGAGGGTGGGCAGCGGGCGCCGGAGCTCTGAGCTTCGGCCGGACGAGGTGCTCATGACGTCCTCCTCGAGAGTGCGGCGGCAGGCGGGTCCTGCCTCCTCACCCTTCAGGACGATCGGGGCGCGGTCGCTGTGACATCGGCGCCCCGCGCTGTGGCATCGACGCCTCACGCTGGGACGCCCGAGCCTGCTGGAACTCCTCCTTGAGTCGCCAGATGTCGCTGATCGGACCCAGGTGGCGGAGCTTGTCCGGATTGCTCACCGCACGGATCATCTCCACGCCGTCCTCCGAGATCTCCAGGATGACCGCGTTGACGATCTCGCCGTGCTCGGTGCGGGTCAGCAGGCCGGCGGACCCGTTGATCTCCCGAGGCTCCAGGTGAACCCCGATCGCGGTCATCGGCGCGCCGACCGAGGCCAGCAGGCGGGCCACCTTGTCCCGGCCGGACACCGGATGCGGCACGGACGGAGCCTTGCCGCCGCCGTCGCCGACCATGATGACCTCCGCGGTGAGGAGCTCCCGCAGCTCGTCCAGATCACCGTGCTGGAAGGCGGCGATGAACCGACGGGTGAGCTCCTGCCGGGTCCGAGGGTCGGCGGCGTAGCGGGGGCGGGGCAGGGCCATGTGCTTCCTGGCGCGGGCGGCCAGCTGCCGACACGCCGCCTCGGAGCGCTCCACGGTCTCGGCGATGTCGGCGTAGTCGAGAGAGAACACCTCCCGCAGCACGTAGACCGCGCGCTCCAGGGGACTCAGCCGCTCCAGCAGGAGCAGCGACGCCATGGAGATCGACTCGTCCCGCTCGGCCGCCGCGGCGGGGTCGGCGTCGTGATCGGTCAGGACAGGCTCCGGCAGCCAATGCCCCACATAGTGTTCGCGCTGGATCCGGGAGGACCGCAGCACGTCCACGGCGAGCCGGGTGACCACAGTGGTCAGGAAGGCGCGCGGCGTCTCTACGACGGCGTCGGTGCGCGCATAGCGCAGCCAGGCGTCCTGGAGCACGTCCTCCGCCTCGGCGGCGCTGCCCAAGATCCGGTAGGCCAGGGAGAACAGCAGTGGACGGAGCTCGGTGAACTCCTCGGTGCGCTGGTGCTGCGTCCCCATGGGTCCTCCTCGTGCTGACGTGCCCTCAGGGGGCCCGGGTGGTCTGCGCGGCGGGGTCAGGGCTCTCCGCAGCCCCGAGGGGGAGGCGCCAGACGGAGATGTGCTGCTCCGAGTCTGCGGTGAACTCCGCGCCGTGCCAGTCGGCGGTGCGTCGTTCCAATTCCATCCCGGCCATCTGGGCCATCAGGTCCAGCTCGGCGGGCCAGGCGTAGCGCTGCTCGCTGCGCCCCTGCTCGCCGCGCCGAGGCCAGTGGTGGTAGGAGGTCAGCCGCTGGGTGACCGGGTCGATGACGTCGAAGCCCAGGTGCTCCTCAGAGACGTCGAAAGGGCAGGTCAGCTGACCGGGAGGCAGCCGACGCAGCGGTGGGACGCCCAGCTCCACCACGAAGCGGCCGCCCGGCATCAGGTGGCGGGCCGCGTTGCGGAAGCAGGCGACCTGCTCCTGCTGGGTGAGCAGGTTCGAGATCGTGTTGTACACCAGGTACACCAGGCTGAACCGGCCCGGGACATGTGCGGTGGCCATGTCGCCCACGGTCACCGGGATCCTCTCGGCGTCGGCCTTGGCGCGCAGCTGCTCCACCATCGGCTCCGAGAGCTCGATGCCGTGGACGGGGACCCCACGGGCGGCCAGGGGAACGGCGATCCGCCCGCTCCCCACGGCGAACTCGAGAGCGGTGCCGCCGTCCGCCAACTGTTCCAGCAGGTCGACGGCGGGCTCCACAGCCTCCGGCGTGCCCATCCACCCGAGCGTGTCGTCATAGCGTACGGCCGTGTGCGCATCCCACAGCTGGCTGCTGGGACCACGAGTGGCCTCGTCGGCTGACAGGGGAGGATGCGATGACGTCATGGACCGGAGCCTAGCCGGGCGCCCCCGGACGCGGAACGTCTGACGGCTCAGTCGGGCGCTGAAGGTGCGGGGCGGAGAGCGCCCCGGAGCGCCCCGGAGCACCCCGGAGCAGAACCGGAGCAGAACCGGAGCGGAGTCGGAGCGGGGGCGCTCCAGGATCGGTGGCACAGGCACACCACTGATCAGGAGGAGATCATGACCGTCACCGACCAGAGCACCGCGACCACCGGCCGTATCACGGACCAGGACGCCCCCGGGCTGCCGCGGCTGGCGGTGATCATCGGCAGCACCCGGCCGGACAGGTTCGCCCCCACGCCGGCCGGGTGGTTCGCGGCCGAAGCAGGGACCCACGGCCAATTCGACGTCGACCTCATCGACCTGGCCGAGTTCGATCTGCCCGCCCAGCTGGGCGGCAACGATCCCGACGCCGCGGCTCCCGAGGACGTCAGGCGGCTGGGCGAACGACTGGCCCGCGCTGACGCCTTCGTGGTGGTCACCCCGACCTACAACCGCAGCTATCCGCCGGCCCTGAAGGCCGCCATCGACTGGTTCTACAGCGAATGGAGCCTCAAGCCAGTCGGCTTCGTCGCCTATGGAGGTCATTTCGGGGCGTTCCCGCCCATCGAACACCTGCGCGGCGTGTTCGTGGAGTTCCATGCGGTGCCGCTGCGCGATGCCGTGGTGCTGCAGGACTTCTGGGAGCGCTTCGACCATGACGGCCGCGCCGTCGACGCTGAACGGATGGGCCGCTGGGCGCACCGGATGCTGGACCAGCTGGGCTGGTGGGCGCTCTCCCTGGCGGAGTCGCGCCAGCGGCGGCCCTACCCGGAGGGGATCGCAGAATGAGCACCGCGGAGACGACAGCGGCTCGCGACGGCGGCGAGGCACCGGTCAGGGCCACGGCCCGCCAATGGGTGGGGCTCATCGTCATGGTCATCCCCCTGTTCATGCTCGCCACCGATGTGACCGCCCTGTACTTGGCGATGCCGGCGATCACCGCCGATCTTGCCCCGGCGGGGTCCCAGTCCCTGTGGATCCTGCACATCGGCGAGTTCCTGACGGCGGCCACGATGATCACCTTCGGCCTGCTCACCCAGCGTGTGGGCCCCCGGCGGCTGCTGCTGGGGGCTGTGGCGGCCTACGGACTCGCCTCCCTGGTGGCGGCCTTCGCCGGAGAGGCAGAGACGCTGATCGGCGCCCGAGCGGCGCTCGGGATCGCGGCGGCCGCCTTCACCCCGGCGGGCCTGGTGCTCATCCGCACCACGTTCCGGGACGAGCGGCAGTACGGGGTGGCCTTCGCCCTGTTCATGGCCGCATTCGCCGGCGGTATGGCCGCAGGACCCGCGGTCGGAGGGTTCATCCTGGAGCACTTCTGGTGGGGTGCGGTCTTTCTGATCAATGTGCCCATCGCGGGAGTGCTCGTGCTCTCTGGGCCGTTCTTGCTGCCCCGGAACCATGCTGACCCGACGGTGCGCCTCGACGTCGCCAGCGTCGCCCTCTCCGTGGCCGCCGTGCTGGCGCTGGTGTACGGGATGCAGGAGATGGCCGACGCCGGCCCGGCACCGGCGCCGATGCTCTCGGCCGCAGCCGGCCTGGTGCTGCTGGCGCTGTTCATCCGACGGCAACGGCGGGCCGCGCATCCGCTGCTGGACCTGGCCCTGTTCCGCAGCCGGACGTTCCGCACGCTGATCCTGGTGCTGTTCCTGCTCTGCCTGGGGGCCGGGTTCGTCGACATGCTCATGGCTCAGCATCTGCAGGTGGTCCGTGGGCTCAGCCCGTGGGACGCGGGGCTGGTGCTGCTGGGGCCCGCCGTGGCCGGCACGGTCGGCACGGCGGCGACTCCGCTGGTGGCCCGCCGCGGGCCCGGGCTCGCTGTGGTCCTCCTGCTCGTGGCCGGCCTGGTCGGTGTGGTGCTGGCCGTCCGTCTGCCGGCGGCCTCCGCACCGGAGGTGGCGGTCCTGCTGACAGTCATCGCCCTGCTGGTCTCCCCGCTGATGACGCTGCTCTCCCAGCGGATCATCGGGGCCGCACCCCTGGAGAAGACAGGTCCGGCCACGGCGGTGCAGGAGATCTCCGCGAGCCTCGGCGGCGCGAGCTCGATCGCGGTGTTGGGCTCCGGCGCGCTGTGGGTGCATCGCGGAGTGCTCCGTCAGGAGGTCTCCTCGGACGTGGAGCCCTCCGCGGTCGACGCCGCGGCGGAGACCTTCGGTGCGGGCCCCGCGGTGGCCGCCACGTTGCCTGCGGCAGAGGCTGAGGCGCTCACCCAGGCGGCGGACGTCGGCCTGACCGTCGCGACCCAGGCGGGGTATGTGGTCTTCGGAGCGGTCCTCCTGCTCGGTGCGGCAGGTGTGCTGCTCTGGGGGCGACTGATGCGTGGCGACCACGTCGACAGGAGAGTGGACGACGGTCTGGGCGCCGGGGCGGAGGCCTCACGACCGGCTCAGGACGGACGGCTCGCTGAGGATGCGCCGGAGCCACCGTTCCGCGGTGGGTGAGACCGCGCTGTCCCGCAGCGCCGCCGCGCGAGCCTGGTCACCTTCGCGGGCCGCGAGCTCGGCCAGCCCGAGTGTGGCGAACCCGGCCTCGATGTCGGACCCGATGGTGCGCCCCAGCGCCAGGGAGCGGTCCAGGTGGCCGTGCGCTCCGGTGTGGTCGCCGGCGTCGAGGGCGTGGAGTCCTTGGATGGCCTCCCAGAAGCACTCCTCGCCGCGGGCGCCCAGCCGGCGTGACAGGTCCGTGGCTTCTCGGGCTGCGGCCGCGCTGACCTCCCGATCCCCGTCGCGCTCCGCCTGGATGTGACGCATCCCGAGGACCTGCGTGAGCCCGTAGTCGTCCCCGTGCTCCCGCAGGATCTGCTCGGCATCATGCCCGTCCGGCATGCCGACGGCCGGTTCGCCGGCGTCGAGGAGGAACCAGTCCCGCTGGGTGGAGGCGAAGGCGGCCGCGGGCAGGTCGCCGAGCGCGACGAGCCCCTCCACCGCTTCTCCCGCCACCTGCCGCCCCCGGGCACGGGACTCGGGCACGACCAGCAGCGGGGTGGCCGCGAACCATTGGACCTGCAGCCGGGATCGCTGCGCTCTGTGGCTCGGGCCCCCCGGAGAGCTCTCGGTGCGGTCACGGAGACGGTCCAGGGCCTCGAGGATGTCCGCGGTGCTCTCGCCGGGGCTGCCGGACAGCACCGCGATGAGGACCTGCACCTGGGCGTGGGCCCCGTCGTGAGGTCCTGGGCAGGCCGCCGCCTGCCGCAGCTCGTCGAGCAGGCCTGCGGTCTCCCCGGTGATCCATCGGTGCCAGAACCAGGCGAGGATGAGGTCGACGGCGGCGGCTCCGTCCTGGACGGCCACGGCCTCCGCGAAGGCGTGGCGCAGATGGGCCCGTTCGGCGCGTATCCGGCGGACCCAGTCGCGGGCGTGGGCGGAGAACAGATGGTCCTGCGCGCAGGAGATCTCGGTGCGCCAGTGCTCCCGATGGAGGCGGGCGATGTGCTCGCGCTCGCCGGCCAGGCGCAGCTGCTCCGCCGCGTAAGCGCCCACCGACTCCAGCAGCCGGTAGCGCGTGCCGTGTTCGGTCGGTTCCGCCACCACCAGGCTGCGGTCCACCAGGCTCACCAGTGCGGGGACGACGGCCGCGCATCGCAGGGGTCCGTCCTGGCTGTCCGCGCAGACCGACTCGATGGTCTCCACCGTCCAGCTGACCGGATGGACCGCCAGCCTGCGCAGCAGGACCCGCTCCGGCTCGTCCAGCAGGGACCAGCTCCAGTCCAGCATGCCGCGCAGGGTCTGCTGGCGCCGTGGTGCCCCGCGTTCGGGGCGGCTCAGCAGGTCCAGCCTGTCGGTGAGACGGTCCAGCAGCCTCGTCGGGTCCAGTGCGGCGGTCTGGGCCGCGGCGAGCTCGAGGGCCAGGGGCAGACCGTCGAGGCGTCGGCACAGCTCGGCGACGACAGCCAGAGTGTGCGGGTCCTCCGGAAGGTCAGGGGTGACGGCCCGGGCCCGGTCGAGGAAGAACGTGACCGCGTCGTCGTCGGGTGCCTGTGCTGACAGCGGGGTCAGCGCCAGGCGCTGCTCACCGGGAAGCCCGAGCGGCTCTCGACTGGTGGCCAGGATCGTCAGCGCGTTCCCTGCGGAGAGCACGGCGTGGGCGAAGCGGGCGGCCTCATCGGCGACGTGTTCGCAGTTGTCGAGCAGCAGCAGGCCTCCGGTGGCCTGCAGGGCCGCCGTCAGCCGGTCGAGGAGGTCCCGGCTCTCCTCGCGCAGCTGGGTGAGCCCGATGCTCTCGGCAACCAGCCGAGCGACCCGAGCAGGACCCGTGTCAGGGGGCGGGCAGGCGTCGAGCGAGCTGAGGTCGACGAACCACGCCGCGTCCCCCGACTTCTCCGTCAGCAGCTCGGCGGCACGCACCGCCAGGCGGGTCTTCCCCACGCCGCCGATCCCCAGGACGGTCACCAGCGGACCGCGGGTGAGTCGCAGCTCCACCTCGCGGAGCTCGGGCGTGCGGCCCAGGAAGGACGAGGCGAACACCGGCAGCCGTGGCGTCGGCGCGGCCGCCGGGCGGTGCGCCGCAGCGTGGGGTCGGGGCAGCGCAGAGTCACGATCCTGCGGACGGTCCTGCAGCTGGGGGTCCTGCTGAAGGATGCGCACGTGCAGGTGGGAGGTCTCCGGATCCGGGTCCGCTCCGAGCTCCTCGGCCAGGTGACGTCGATGCCGTTCGTAGACGCCCAGCGCGTCCGGGTGGCGATGCGCCCGATGCAGGGCCAGCATCAGGGCACGGGTCAGGCGGGCGCGCAGGGGATGGTGCGCGGCCAGGGGCTCCAGCACGGTGACGGACTCCTGTGCCTGACCGGCCTCGAGCAGCGCCTCTGCCAGCGATTCGGCGGCCTCCAGCCGCAGCTCGTGCAGCTGTCCGATCTCCGGGGCGAGCCAGGTGGCGTCCCGGAGCTCCGCATAGGGCTCACCGCGCCACAGCTGCAGGGCCGCACGCAGCAGCTCGGTCCGCTCGGCGAGGGCCTCCGATCCGCGGGCGCGGACGATCAGCTGCCGGAACTCCTCGGCATCGACCGCCACGTTGAGCCCTCTGTCGGTCTCCCGGGTGGCTCCCGGTCCTCCTGCTGCGGGTGCCGGGGCGCTGGTGGAGAGCCGATGGCCGCCCGGCCCGCTGCTCAGCAGGGCTCGGCCCCCGGGCTCGGTCTCGTCCAGAGCCGACCGCAGCTGAGACAGCTTGGCCTGCAGCACACGGGTCGGGTGGGCCGGGAGGTCCCCGCCCCAGACGCGATCGATCAGGGTGTCAGCAGGCACGGCGTCACCCAGGTCCACGGCGAGAGCGGCCAGGACGGCGCGGACCTTGCGCTCGCGGACCTCCACCGCCTGACCTGTGGAGGTCCGCAGCCGGATGGGGCCCAGGACCTCGATCTTCATGAGCCCCAGTCTAGGTCCGCCCCGGGTTCCAGCTGCTGCATTCCGTGGACGCATCACCTCAGCCCCAGGCATCCGCCGGTGGGCCGGCTCGTGCGCTGCCGACAGCCTCCCACCCGCGGCCCGCAGAGCCCGGGGGCTCCGCGCCCGGCCCGAGCAGCGTCGGCAGGACCGGGACCACCACCTCCACCACGGCCTCGGTGTCGTGGTCTCCGGTGATCACGCAGTGCCGCAGCATCACGCCATTCCGGGTGGCGACGTCGTCAGCCACGGTGCACGGGTCGCCGGCGGTGAGGCCTCGGGCGGCGTCAGCCGCCGCGAGCGCCGCGAGATCCGCCCCGCGGGCGGCCTGGGCGGCCGCCACAGCCGCAGAGCCGACCACATGGACCACCCCGATGAGCATCATCAGGGCAGCGATCGCCGCCAGGGTCAGCACCGTCCCGGAGCCACGCTCCTCCTGGTGGGCGATCATGGCGGCCCACCCGGGATCCCGCCGCCCAGGGAGGGCTGCTCCACGCGGGCCGAGGCGTCAGCGGTCTGCTCAGCGGAGAGCTCCACGAGTCCGAGGAGCCGCACCGGGCGGACGAGCCTCACCCGGGCATGCTCGCCGTCGCGGGAGATGCTGACCTGCACGGACTCGCCCGCCACCCGCTGGACGGCCTCCCGTGCCGAGGCTTCGGTCTCACCCCGGGCCAGTTCCCGAGCGGCCGCGCGGGCGCCCTCTTCGAGGGTCACCTGCGCGGCCGCGTGCATGCCCAGCCCGAGGAGCAGCGTGAGGATCAGGACGGCGCCTGGGAGCGCGGCCGCGAACTCCCCGCTCACCGCACCGCCGTCGTCGTGGATCCCCGGGGCTCGGCCCCTGGGTCGGCTCCTGGGCCGGCCCACGTCGTCCTCCACTCTCATCGGCTGCACCTCTGGCTGCCTGATCAGAGGGTGAGGGCCCGCTGGACGATGCCGGCGAGCATCTCCCGAACCTCGCCGGAGGACAGCACCGCCACCAGCAGCCCGGCGAAGCCGACGGCGGCCAGCATGACGATGCCGTATTCGGCAGTGGCGAGACCGTCCTCCTCCTGATGGAGCTCTCGGAGAAGCTCCTCCATGCCGGAGTCTCGGCGGCCCGCCGGCGGGCGGTCCTGTGAGGGGAGCATCGTGAGTGACGCCATGGTGATCAGTCCTTCCAGATCCTGCGGTTCGATGGCTCCGCCCGGGGCCGGGCGGTCCTTCGATCCTGGTCCCCGGGGGACGGGGGCAGAAGGGCGAGCCCGTGCCCTGTGGACAGCCCCGCGTGTCCCACGTCTCGTCGTGCAGCTGTGGAGGAGCTCCGGACCCCGCCGACGGTGCGAGCCAGAGCCCGGCCGGGGGCTGTGACCCACACGCCATCTGTGACGCCGCGCGACGACGGCGCACCCGCCCACATGACGGAATCCTTCAGCCTCCGCTAGGCTGAAGGATGCTTCACGAGCAGTGACCCGGGGCCCGCGCCCCGACCGATCCACCGAAGGTCACTCACCAACCCCATGTTCACGGGTGGTCAGGATCGACAGAAGCGGCCCGTTCTCGCTGGTCCCCAGCACTGGATGGAACGGGCAAGAGCAGCGACGAAAGGATCGATGAGGCCGGCACAGCCAGGTGCCCTGCCCCACTGACACTCCATCTCACCCCGCGCCGCCGAGGGCCCACGACCTGCGCCCCGCGACGCTCCCATGCCCAGACCTGTGCCCGGCCCCGCGCCGGGCCGCCGTGCAGGAGCCACGCCTCACAAGGGCGCCTGCCCACACCCAGAATCCATGGAGTCCGCATGATCGAACTGACAGACGTCAGCAAGGTCTACCCCGGCGGGGTGACCGCGCTCGACTCGGTGAACCTCACCATCCCCGACGGGGAGATCCACGGCATCGTCGGCCGCTCCGGCGCCGGCAAGTCCACCCTCATCCGCTGTCTGACCGGGCTTGACCCGGCGACCTCGGGCAGCATCAGCGTGGACGGCGTGGATCTCGGCCAGGCCCGCGGCGGCGCTCTTATGAAGGCGCGCCGCAGCATCGGCATGGTCTTCCAGCATCACAACCTGCTCGACTCCCGCACCGCGGAGAAGAACATCTCCCACCCGTTGGAGATCGCCGGGGTGCCGGCCAAGGAGCGGAAGCGCCGCGTCGAGGAGCTGCTGGAGCTGGTCGGCCTGACCGACCGTCGTCGCAACCACCCCTCCCAGCTCTCCGGCGGGCAGCGCCAGCGCGTCGGCATCGCCCGCGCGCTGGCGGCCGAGCCGCGGGTGCTGCTGTGCGACGAGCCCACCTCCGCCCTGGACTCCGGCACCACCCGGCAGATCCTGGAGCTGATCCGCCGGCTGCGGGACCGGCTGGGCATCACCGTCATCATCATCACCCATGAGATGTCCGTGGTCCGCGAGATCTGCGACTCCGTCTCCCTGCTCTCCGAGGGTCGCATCGAGCGCTCCGGCGCCCTGCTGGACGTCATCCAGGACACCGGCTCCCCGCTGTCGAAGGAGCTCATCTCTCTTCCTCCGACGGCGGCGCTGCGGCCCGGCGACACCCTGGTGGAGGCGCTGATGGCCGAGAGCAGCCAGTTGGCCGACGTCGGCCAGCTGTTCTCCCTGCTGTCCTCCCATGGGCTCGACGCCCGTGTCGAAGCCGGCACCATCGAGACCATCCAGGGCCGTCAGGTCGGCCGTCTGCACATCAAGCCGACCACCCGCGCCGAGGCCGAGCAGATCGCGGCGATGCTGCGTGACCACGGCATCCACGCCGAGCTGACCACCGGCGCCGAGGTGGAGGCTGAGCGGGCTGCGCATGAAGAGGACGACGCCCGCGCCGAGCAGCAGGAGGAGAACCAGTGAGCATCACCGCATCCGGTCTCGCCGCCGCGACCCCGCTGGCCTCGGGGCGTTTCCTGGACAACCCCGTCTTCCACAACCAACTGCCGGACGCCGTCCTGGAGACGATCTTCATGACGGCGGCCACGGCCGTCATCGTGGCGATCTTCGGTCTGCCGCTGGGCATCCTGCTGCACAACCTGGGCCCCAAGGGGCTCTCTCCGAACGCCCCTGTCTACCGAGTGGTCTCCCTGGTCGTGGACATCGGCCGGTCCATCCCGTTCATCGTGCTGATGATCTCGCTCATCCCCTTCACCCGGTTCATGGTGGGCACGGCGCTGGGCTGGCAGGCCGCCGTCGTGCCGCTGTCCATCGGGGCGATCCCGTTCTTCGCGCGCCTGGTGGAGAACGCGCTGCGCGAGGTCTCCTCCGGGAAGGTGGAGGCCGTGAAGATGATGGGCGCCTCCTCGGGGCACATCATGCGCCAGGTGCAGGTCCGTGAGGGCCTGCCGGGCATCGTGGGCGGCTTCACCGTCACCGTGGTGGCGCTGATCAGCTACACGGCCATGGCCGGCGCGATCGGCGGCGGCGGACTCGGAGCGCTGGCCTACAACTACGGCTATCAGCGGTACCAGGGCGACACGATGCTCGCCTGCGTGATCCTGCTGGTGATCATCGTCGCCGTCGTCCAATGGGCCGGCGACCGTGTCGCCCGCGGGATCGACCACCGCTGACCAGCTTCGTCATCACTGCTCGCACACAGAAAGGCACACACATGGCATCTCTGCACACCTCCCGCGCGGTGCGGCTGTCGGCCGTCGTCGGCGTCTCCGCACTGGCCCTGACCGGCTGCGGCCTGTTCGCCGACGACGAGGTCGCCGTCGGCACCGAGAACGAGGACGGCACCATCACCCTCACCGTGGGGGCGACCCCCGTTCCGCAGGGCGACATCCTGCGCTTCATCGACGAGGAGCTGGCCGCCGACGCCGGTCTGGACCTCGAGGTCGTCGAGTACCAGGACTACACCGAGCCCAACCCGGCGCTGGTCGCCGGGGAGCTGGACGCGAACTACTTCCAGCACCAGCCGTGGCTGGAGTCCGAGGTGGAGGGCCAGGGCTATGAGCTGGCACACTACGACGGCGTACACGTGGAGCCCTTCGCGCTGTTCTCCGAGCGTCACGACAGCATCGAGGACCTGCCTGAGGGCGGTCAGATCGGCGTGAACAACGACCCCTCCAACCAGGGCCGGGCCCTGGCGATGCTGGCCGATGCCGGGCTGATCGGCCTCGCCGACGGCGTGGACCCGGCCGAGGCCACCATCAACGACATCGCGGACAACCCGTCCGAGTTCGAGTTCATCGAGGCCGACGCCGCCTCCCTGGCGCGCACCCTGGACGACGTCGACGCCTCCGTGATCAACGGCAACAACGCCCTGGAGATCGGGCTCTCCCCGACCCAGGACAGCCTGCTGGTGGAGGACCCCGAGGGCAGCCCGTACGCCAACTTCCTGGCCGTGCGTGAGGGCACCGAGGAGGATGAGAACCTGCTGAAGCTCGACGAGCTGCTGCACTCCGACGAGGTCCGTGAGTTCATCGAGGAGACCTGGCCCGACGGCGAGGTCGCCCCGGCGTTCTGATCGGCTGAGCCGCACTGAGCTGAACGGTTCAGCGTTGAGTGGATCAGCGCTGCGCTGAGCCGACGTCGCATCTCGGAGGCCCCCGCACCAGCCGGTGCGGGGGCCTCCGTGCGTCCATCCGCCGTCTACGGGGCTGGCCTGCACTGGGCTCGACCGGCGGCCCGATCCGGGCCCGTGACCTTCTGCGGCAGACCTCCACTCACTCCAGGGCCGGTCGGTTACAGTGGAGATGCTTCACGAGCAGCGACCGGAGGGCGCCCGCCCTCCATGATCCGCCAGCGGTCGCTCGCCAACCCCATGTTCACGGGTGGTCTCGGATCACGAAGCGGCCCCTCTCAGCGCCGCGGCCTCACAGTGGCCGTCGCAGACCGGATGGGGCAAGAGCAGCATGAAAGGAACTCTCCCGGGCTCGATGCTCGCCGCGACGACGGCGCCTTCCGTCCCGCTGACGATCCGTCACGGACTTCGCCTGCCAAGACCTCGCCCTGCCCCGGCCAGGTCCGACGGGCCCGGCTCCTTGGAGGAGCCACGCAAGATTCCACCCCGGCTCATCGAAGGAGCACACGCTCATGATCCCGTTCACCACACCTGTCGGCTCCACCGTCCCCGGCCCCCGTCGGACCGCCTTCTCTCTGACCGCGCTGGGCCTCACCATCGCCCTGACGGCCACCGGCTGCACCGTCTTCGGCGGAGGTGACGACGCAGCCGACGACGAGACCTTCCGCATCGGTGTGACCGCCCAGGACGAGACCAACCAGCTCCTGGCCGACATCGCCGCCGAGGAACTCGGCTATGACGTGGAGATCGTCAACTTCGACGACTACAACGTCCCCAACACGGCATTGAGCAACGGAGACCTCGACGCCAACTGGTTCCAGCACATCGCCTACCTGGCCAACTACAACGTCAACAACGATGACGATCTCACCATGATCGGCGGCACGGAGATCGTCCCACTGTCCCTGTACTCCGAGACGTATGACTCGGTGGAGGACTTCCAGGACGGGGACACCGTGGCCATCGCCAATGACGAGATCAACCAGGCTCGAGGCATCAACGTGCTGGTGGCCGCCGGGCTCGTCGTCCTGGAGAACGACGTGCCCGAGCCCCGTCCCGCGGACATCGACGAGGACGCCTCCACCGTCTCCGTGCACCCGGTCGACGCCGCGCAGACCGTCAACGCCCTGCAGTCGGTGGAGGGTTCGGTGATCAACAACAGCTTCATCAACGACGCCGGCATCGACCCCAACACCGCCCTGTTCGCTGATGATCCGGAGGACCCGGAGGCGTTCCCCTACATCAACGGGTTCGTGGTCCGGGACGAAGACCGTGACAACGAGGCCCTCCGGGAGATCGCTGCCCTCTATCACGACCAGCGTGTCCTGGACTCGGCGGCCGAGATTTCCGAGGACACTTCGGTGCCTGCCGACCCGAGCATCGAGGAGCTCGAAGCTGGTCTGCAGGAGTACGAGGACTTCCTCCGCGGTGACGCGACCGACGCCGAGGACGCAGAGACCGACGAGGACGAGGACGAATGAGCGGCAGCGCCGCGGGCGCCGACCCGCTGATCGAGTTTCGCCACGTCACCCGGAGGTTCGGGAAGGGGGAGAAGGCCGTCACGGCGGTCGACGACGTCTCTCTGCATGTGGACCGTGGCGAGGTGTATGGCGTCATCGGATTCTCTGGGGCGGGGAAGTCCACGCTCATCCGGATGATCAACGGACTGGAGAAGCCCACATCCGGTTCGGTGCACGTCCTCGGAGAGGAGATCTCTGCACTGTCCGAAGGCCGGCTCAGCAAGGTGCGGTCCCGGATCGGCATGGTCTTCCAGCAGTTCAACCTCTTCCATTCCCGCACGGTGGCCGGCAACGTCGGCTACCCGTTGAAGGTGGCTCGATGGAAGAAGGCCGATCGGCAGGCTCGGGTGTTCGAGCTGCTGGAGTTCGTCGGCCTGGCCGACAAGGCTGACCAACATCCGGAGGAACTCTCCGGCGGCCAGAAGCAGCGCGTCGGCATCGCCCGAGCATTGGCCGCCAAGCCGGACATCCTGCTGGCAGACGAATCGACCTCGGCCCTGGATCCGTCCACGACGGCGGAGGTCCTCGCTCTGCTGCGTCGCGCGAACGAGGAGTTGGGGATCACCATCGTCGCGATCACGCATGAGATGGAGGTCATCCGTGCCATTGCGGACCGGGTGGCCGTCATGGATCGCGGCAGAATCGTGGAATCCGGCCACGTCTATGACATCTTCTCCAATCCACGTGACGGGGAGGAGGCCAGCTTCGTCGGGGCCGCATTGAAGGATCGACCGTCGCCGGAGGACGTGCTGCGCATCCGGCAGCACACCTCGGGGCGGCTCGTCACCGTCTCATTGAAGGACTCGGTGGCCGTCGGGAGTGTGCTCGGCCAGGCCGGTCAGCATGGGGTGGGCTTCGAGATCGTCCACGGGGGAATGAACACCACCAAGGACGCCGCCTACGGGCTGCTCACGTTGGCCCTGACCGGTGAGTCCGACGCAGTGGAGCAGTTCGTCGGGGCGCTGTCTGCGGCCGGCGCCGTCCAGGAGGTGGTGGCGTGATCGAGACGTACCGCGACCTGGACTGGTCCTATTACGGGCCGACGCTGCTGGAGGCCATCGGGGACACCATCTACATGGTGGCGTGGAGCTTCGTCTTCGCCGGTCTCATCGGCCTCGCCATCGGCGTGACGCTGTACACCACCCGTGACGGCGGCCTGCTCGCCAACCGACCGGTGTGGCTGCTGACGAACTTCGTCGTCAACCTCATCCGCCCGATCCCGTTCGTGATCCTCATCGCGGCGCTCCAGCCGGTCACGATCTCCGTGGTGGGCAAGGGTATCGGTAATGATGCCGTGATCTTCGTGATGATCTGGGCCTCCACGTTCGCGATCGCGCGCATCGTGGAGCAGAACCTGGTCTCCATCGACCCGGGTGTCATCGAGGCGGCCCGCGCCATGGGAGCCTCGCGGACACGCATCATCATGACGGTCATGCTGCCCGAAGCACTGGGACCGCTGATCCTGGGCTACACCTTCGTGATCATCGCCCTGACCGACATGTCGGCCCTCGCCGGCATCATCGGCGGCGGCGGGATCGGCAATTTCGCGATCGTCGAGGGGTACAACAGGTTCCGTCCGGAGGTGACCTGGTTGGCCGTCATCGTGGTCATCATCTTCGTGCAGTCGCTGCAGATCATCGGCAACTGGGCGGCCCGGAAGGTCATGCGCCGCTGATGGGCCAGGCGCGCCCCTGCGGCATGTGCCGCAGGGGTGCTGCTGTGTCGGGGGCTCCGCCGTCGTCTGGTGCTGTCGCCCCGTTCTGATCGCAGAACCCCGAGAATCTTGAGGAGGATCTGTGATCAGGACGGGGCGTGACGGCGCCGGCCCCTCTGCCCGCTCCACCTCACTCGTGCGCTTCAGCGATGACTCTGACGTGCACGGACTATCTCAGTGATACCCATTGCGCATCTGCGTTGTACCTGGCGAGCGCTTTCCATAGGCTCATTGCAACGTTTCAATACGTGACGTGAATCACCCGACCGCTTCACTGAGGGAGTTGAGCATGTCGAGCGCATCGACACCGAGGCCCCGGCCTCTGGGAAGAATCTGGACCCATGGAGGGCTCCGAAGCACGTGGGCGACGGCGGCCGCGCTGGCCCTGCTGGCCCCGCTGGGGGTCGCCTCGAGCACCGCCACCAGCACCTCGTCCACGATCCAGCCGGAAGACGGCATCCCGCCGGGCGAGGTGCTGGCCTTCGACTTCGGCTGCGCCGGCGGGCCGGTCGCCGAAGGCCATCACGAGGTCACCGAGTCCACGCTCTACGACGCCGAGTCCGGCTTCGGGCTCAGCGCCCCGGTCGCCTGCCGGGATCGTGGCGCGCCGGATGACATGCGCCGCGACTTCGTCCTGGCCGGAGGCGAGCAGTTCCAGGTGGATCTCCCCGACGGGGAGTATCACGTCACCGTCATCTCGGGTGATGAGATCGCCTCGAACAACACCCAGCTCACGGTCCAGGGGGAGTTTCAGGGCAGCCTGAGCCCACGCGGCAGCGGGGAATACGCTGAGCACAGTGTCTACACGGAGGTCGCGGACGGCTCCCTGGTGCTGGAGGTCTCTGGGGATGGGCGTTTCAACGGCGTCGAGATCTCCCAGGTGGCCCCGCCCACCGGGCTGGAGGCCGCCGAGGTGAGCACCGAACCGCCGTCGGCCACCCTGGCCTGGGACGAGTCGGTCGGCGCCGCCGAGTACACCCTCTATCGCTCCGCCCACGGCGAGCAGGACTTCCAGGCGGTGGGCAGCACCACGGACGCCAGTCTCACCGATGCGGACGTGGAGCTGGGCTATTCCTATGACTATGCCGTCACCCAGACCAGCGCCGCCGGCATCGAATCAGGGCACAGCGAGGTCCACACGGTCCCGATCGTGGACCCCGAGGTCGCCGCTCCGGCCGCGCCGCAGGATCTCACCCTGGAGAAGGCCAACCCGTCCCGCACCACCATCTCCTGGACCGGTGACGACGCGGCGGACGAGTACCACGTCTATCGCTCGCTGAACGCGGACCGAGGCTTCGAACGGATCGCGGAGACCGCGGAGACCACCTACACCGCGCAGGGCGAGGCCGAGCACAACTGGTACTACATGGTCCTCGCGGTCAACCCCGGCGGCGTCTCGGAGCGGTCGGAGCCCCTGTTGGCTCCGGTCACGGCCCGCGGGGGCAACGGCAATCCCTTCGAGGAGTGCACCACTGACGACGCCGACGCCGTCGTGACCCGCCACGGGGACACCTGGCGCGCCGCCAACGACGGAGAGACCGTGCTGGAGACCTACGCGATGGTCGAGGCCATGCAGGCCGCCGTCGACAGCCTCACTGAGGGCCGCACGGAGCAGGAGTCCGTGGTGGTCCGCGGCTCCGGCACCATGACGGCCGACGCCGCGGTCGACCTTCCGAGCCACACCTCCTTCTCGGTGTGCGGCACCATCCACGTGGCCGGCAATGAGTCGAACTTCAGCTATGAGGACCACACCGGCGTGGTGCGGATCCGTCACGCCGAGGATGTCGCCGTGCCGTTCCTGTCCCTCACCGGCAGCCCGAACTTCGGTGTGTACCTGCGCACCTCCTCGGACGTGCACTTCGGGCAGATGGACCTGCGGCTCTCCGGCGGGCACGGGATGCGGATCGACAGCCGCGACGACGACTCGGTGCGTGAGGCCCGTGACATCACCATCGACGACGTCTATGTCTCCGGCACGCAGACCCACGGCGTGGAGACCTACGGGGTGGACGGGCTGACCATCGGCACCGTCACCGCGGTGGACACCGGGCATGCCGGCCTGCTGCTCAATGACACGGTCAACGCCGACATCGAGCGGATCGTCGGCGACGGCGCGGCGGCCGGCACCGGCTACGCCACCTTCCGGACGGCGAACCGCAACGGGCAGATAGACGGCGAGTACCCCACCAACATCCGTGTCGGGGAGCTGATCGCCGACGGTGGCGGCCGCGGATTCTTCTGCGTCTCCGAGTCCGGCGGCGTGGAGATCGAGACCCTGGAGATCCGCGACACCGGGTCCAACGCCATGCTGATCGAGAACTGCCACAACATCACAGTGGCCAGTGAGGAGGGCTACGTCTCGGGGCCGGGCGACCTGCGCATCTCGGCGCGCAGCGAGTTCGCCAACACCTCGGACATCCGGTTCGCGAACCTCACTCTAGAAGACACGGCCATCAACGAGAGCCCGTGCGGAGAGAACATCACCGCGGAGAACATCACGCTGATCGACTCGGAGCTCAACCTCTGCGAGTGAGCTGAGCCCCCTCCGACGCGCGGTCTGTCCCCGTCGTCTTCGTCAGTCCCGTGAAACCCGGTGGGGAAAGACGATGACGACGGGGACAGACGTGTCTGCCGGAGCCGACCCGGGTCGCGCAGCCTCTACGGAGCCGCCTCCAGCAGCGCCTCCAGGAGATGCAGCGCGGCGATCTTCTCCAGCGGCGCGTTCCGGTTCCCGCATTTGGGGGACTGCACGCAGGAAGGACACCCGGTCTCGCAGCCGCAGCCGCGGATGGTCTGCGCGGTCGCGGCGATCCACTCCCGCACTGCCGTATGCCCGCGCTCGGCGAACCCGGCGCCGCCGGGGTGCCCGTCGTAGACGAAGATCGTGGGCTGCTCGGTGTCGGCGTGCAGCGCGGTGGAGACCCCGCCGATGTCCCAGCGGTCGGAGGAGGCGATGAGCGGCAGCAGCCCGATCATCGCGTGCTCGGCGGCGTGCAGCGCCCCGGGGACCTGCTCGGGCACCACCCCGGCGGCCGCCAGCGCGGTCTCGGGCGCGGTGATCCACACCGCCTGGGTCTGCAGGCGCGACGGCGGCAGGTCCAGCGGCTCGTCGGAGAGCACCTCGGAGGTGCCCAGCGCCTTGCGCTGGAATCCGACGACGGCGGAGGTCACCTCCACCTGTCCGAGATGCAGGCCGAACCGGTCCCACGCCTGAGAGGCGGAGGTCTCGAGCACCTCGATCGACGTCGTCTCTCGGGCCTGGGTGTAGTACGGCGGGTTCGCCCGGGAGACCAGCACCACGCCGTCGTCGGCGGCCAGGTCCTCCACGATGAACGTCCGGCCCTGGTGCACGTACACGGCTCCGGGGTGCGCCTGAGGCTGAGCCTGGGCGGCTCCCATGTCACCGATCACCGAACCGTCCTCGGCGTCGACGATCGTGTACGGCCCGCCGCCGTCGGAGCGCAGGCGCACCCAGTCGGCGGCGGAGGCGTCGTCGTGGGCGAAGAACCAGCCGCGCGGTCGGCGTCGCAGATGTCCCTGCTCTGTGAGCGTGTCGATCAGCCATCGGCCGGGTTCGAACAGCTCGACATCGTCCAGGGTCAGCGGCAGCTCCTGCGCGGCGGCCAGCAGGTGCGGGGCGGCCACATGCGGGTTGGAGGGGTCGATGACGGCGTCCTCCACCTTCGCGGAGAAGATCGCCTCCGGGTGCTCCAACAGGTAGGAGTCCAGCGGATCGTCCCCGGCGATGAAGAATGCGGCCCCGCGCTGCCCGGAGCGCCCGGCGCGTCCCAGCTGCTGGAAGAAGGAGGCTCGCGTGCCGGGCCAGCCCGCGATGATCACCGCGTCCAGACCTGAGATGTCGATGCCCAGCTCCAATGCAGGGGTGGAGGCGACGCCGAGGAGCCGGCCGTCGCGCAGCGCGTCCTCCAGGGTGCGCCGCTCCTCCTTCAGGTACCCGGATCGGTAGGCGGCCACGCGTCCCAGCAGGTCGGTGTCGATCTCGGCCAGGTTGTCGGCGGCGATCCGGGCGATGGTCTCGGCGCCGCGCCGGGACTTGATGAACGCCAGCGTCCGGTGCCCGGCCACCATGAGGTCGGTGAGGATGTCGGCGGCCTCCACGGTGAGGCTGCGTTTCAGCGGGGCGCCGCCGTCGCCGGTGTGTTCGGAGAGCGTGGACTCCCACAGGTAGACGTCCACGGCTCCGTGGGGCGAGCCGTCCTCGGTGACAGCGGTGACCTCCTCGGCGGGAACCCCGATGAGGCGGGAGAACGACGACGCCGGATCGCCGCTGGTCGCCGACGCTGCGGCGAAGACGGGCTCGGCGCCCCGGCGGTAGTGGGCCACCACGCGGCGCAGCCGGCGCAGCAGCAGGGCCACGTGGGAGCCGAAGATGCCGCGACAGCTGTGCGCCTCATCGATGATGACCAGTCGCAGGCGGGCCAGGAAGCGGGCCCAGGCCCGGTGGTTGGGCAGGATGCCCACGTTGAGCATGTCCGGGTTGGTGAGCACCACGTTGGCGTGCTGACGCACCCAGCGGCGCTCCTCGGGGTCGGTGTCGCCGTCATAGGAGGCGGCGCGGATCCCGCCGTCGGCGGTGTGCGTCTCGCTGTCGGCCAGGGCGTGGTCCACCTGGCGGGCGAGCTCGGTGAGCGCGTCGAGCTGGTCGGCGGCCAGGGCCTTGGTGGGGGAGAGGTAGAGGACGGTGCCGCCCTCGGCGAGCACGGCGGCCAGACCGGGCAGCTGGGTGCCCAGGGACTTGCCGGAGGCGGTGCCGGTGGCCAGGATCGTGTGCCGTCCGGCCCGCAGGGCCTCGGCGGCGTCGACCTGATGCGTGTAGAGCTGTCCGATGCCGACGCCGGCGTAGCCCTGCGCCAGCGGCTCCGGAACCCACTCGGGCCAGGGCGCGGTGCGGGCGGTGCGGGCCTCCAGGGTGCGGACGTGGCGCAGCGGGCCCTCGTCGCTGACCGTGGCGGGCAGTCCGGCGCGGCGCAGCAGCGTGAGTGCGGCGGAGGGGTCCTCGGCGACGTCGTCAGCGGGGTCGGAGGCGGGGCGGGTCATCCCGTCCAGGGTACTCGCCCCGCCGCCGCAGTCGCCGCCTGAGGCCCGGCCGCCCGGGCCCGTCGTCGGCCCCTGTCGTCAGGCCCTGGAGCCGAGCTCCGCGATGTGCTCGGGCAGCCGGTCATGGGAGCCGTACATGAAGTGGTTCTCCATGCGCTCCGAGTAGCGGCTGGCCTCGGTGGTGCGGCCCACCGCCTCGGCCACCTGGCGGATGTGCATCGGGGACGCTCCGCAGCACACGCCGAGGTAGTTGATCCCCAGGGCGTGCGCCTCGGCGGCGAAGGCACCGATCTCATAGCGGTTGGTGAAGAGCGGGTCCAGCGCGGTGGGGAAGGTACGGCCATGCGGGGAGGGAACGGCGGCGCCGTCGTCGGAGAGGTTGAAGAAGGTGGGCTCCGCCTCGGTGGTGCGGTAGGGGATCGGCAGCGCGCCCACGTGGCAGGACACGGCCTCGCGGATCTGTCGCAGCCAGGACATCATGGTGGCCGGGCCGCGGAAGCAGTTCAGGCCGACGACGTCGGCCCCGGCCTGCTCCAGGCGCTGGCAGGTCTCCACCACGCCCAGGCCGTCGGCCATCTCCTCGAAGGCCATCGGCGCCAGCGTGAGCACCACCGGCAGCTCGGCGGAGCGGGCGATCTCCAGGGCGGCGAGCGCTTCGCCGGCGTAGTAGAAGGTCTCCCCGATGATCAGGTCGGCGCCCTCCTCGACGGCCCAGCCGACCATCTCCTCGAACATTCCGCGCACCTCGGCCTGCTTGGCGGGGTCGGCGGGGTCCCAGATGTTGGAGTTGGAGATGTTGCCGGCCATGAGGTCGCCGGGGCGCGCGTCGGCCACCTCGCGGGCGATCTGCAGGGCTGCGCGGTTCAGCGGCTCGAGCAGCTCCTCCTTGCCGATGACGCGCATCTTCTCGCGGTGTCCGTTGTACGTGAAGGCCTCGACGACGTCGGAGCCGGCGCGCTGGAAGTCCACGTGCAGCGCGCGCAGCGCGTCGGGGTGCTCGAGGGCCACCTCGGGGACGAACTCCCCGGCGGTGAGGTATCCACGGCGTTCCAGCTCGAAGAGGAACCCTTCGGCGCAGATCACCGGTCCGGCGTCGAGTCGGTCTGTGAACGATGGCTGGGCGGTCATCACCGCTCCTCTCAGTCATGGGATGTGACGTGCCACGGGTGGGAGCGGCCGATGCGAGGCCTCGCGTCTCCGGCCGGGTGGGTCGATCTGTCGTGGCGGTGACGCCGACTCTACAAGAATGATCACGTCGATGGGAATTATGTTCATAGAGTGACACGGAGGATCGGGAGGACGCGGCTCCAGACGACGACGGGCCGCCCCCTACGGAGCTCCGCCGGGAAGGGCGGAGCCGCAGGAGACGGCCCTCAGGTCGGCGCGGCGGTGCCGCCGCGCAGGAACGCTCGGAGGCTCAGGCCTCGCTCTTGAGGTCGTCGAACTGGGAGTGCGAGGGGCGGATACGTTCGCTGCCCGGGGCGCCGTAGACGTAGACGTCGCCCAGCAGCGTCCAGCCCAGATACTCGTAGAGCTCCAGGCCCTCGGCGTTGGCCACCAGCAGGCCCTCCTCGACATCGCTCTCCAGGGCGATGGCCACCAGGGCGCGGGTCACGAACGTGCCCAGGCCCTGACGGCGGAAGTCGGGATTGGTGTAGATGCGGTCCAGGACGGCGTACTCGTCGACGACGGCGACGCGCCCGCGGGCGGCCACGGTGTCGCCGGAGCAGACGGTGAACAGGGTCCAGCCGTCGAAGTCCTCCCGGGTGGTGGTGTAGCCCTCCGGGGTGATGGGGTCCTCGACGTCCTGGGTGCCCATGTCGACGACCATCAGCTTCTCTTCGTCGCTGATGCGCTCGAGGCCGTTGATGGAGTCCTTCAGAGACTCGTCGCCGGGCTCGGCGATCAGCGTCAGCAGTCGCCCCGGGCTCTTCGTGACCGCCGAGATGACTTGGCGCAGAGCGGTCTCGTCCGGGGCGTGGAGGACGTATTCCCAGTCGTCCGAATCGCCGGAGCGCAGGGCGGAGTGGACGGCTCCGTCGTGGTCGACGTCGTAGTCGTGGGTCCGGGCCCAGCCGGTCACCCAGGTGCGGACGAGTGCGTCGTTCAGCTCGGAAGTCATGAGACGACTATATGAGTTCAGACCGGGGGTGTGGGAGGGGCCACGGCAACGAGTTCATAAAGATCGATGCGCTGAACCCCGTGGTCAGCACGATCTGCGGGCGACTGACCAGGGGCGGAGGATCTGTCCGGATCGTCGGTGTGCGCCGGTATCCTGGTGCCCCGTGAGCATCTCGCGGATCGTCCTCTACTACGCCTTCACCCCGCTGTCCGACCCGGAGGCCGTACGCCTGTGGCAGCACACGTTGTGCCGGGAGCTGGGGCTGAAGGGTCGCATCATCGTCTCCCCCCACGGCATCAACGGCACCGTCGGCGGAGAGCTCTCAGCGGTGAAGCAGTACGTGAAGCAGACGCGTTCCTACGGCCCGTTCCGCGGCATGGAGTTCAAGTGGTCCGACGGCGGTGCCGAGGACTTTCCGCGACTCTCGGTCAAGGTCCGCCCCGAGCTGGTGGCCTTCGGGGTCCCGGAGGAGATCGAGGTCGACGAGCAGGGGGTGGTCGGCGGCGGCGAGCACTTGACTCCGCAGCAGGTCCACGAGCTGGTGGAGGCCAAGCGAGCCGACGGTGCGGAGGTGACCTTCTTCGACGGCCGCAACGCCATGGAGGCCCAGATCGGCCGGTTCAAGGACGCCGTCGTCCCGGAGACCGAGACCACTCGGGACTTCATCGCGGAGCTGGACTCCGGGAAGTATGACCACCTGAAGGACCAGCCGGTGGTCACCTACTGCACCGGCGGCATCCGCTGCGAGGTCCTCTCCGCGCTGATGAGGCGGCGAGGCTTCGAGGAGGTCTATCAGATCGACGGCGGCATCGTCCGCTACGGGGAGGCCTACGGTGATTCCGGCTACTGGGAGGGTGAGCTCTACGTCTTCGACGGGCGCATGAACACCCGGTTCAGCCAGGAGGCCGCCACCCTGGGCGAATGCACCGCCTGCGGAGGGCCGACCAGCTCCTTCCACAACTGTCGGGACCGTGGATGCTCCACGCTCATGCTCTACTGCGAGGACTGCCGCCACATCCCTGAGACCACCCGGTGCGCGGACTGCGAGGCCCGACTGGCCGCGCACCCGCAGGACCCCAACTCCGGACACCTCGAGAGGCCCCGACGCCGATGACCCGCCTGTCCCGCGAGGCTGCGGCCGCGCTGCCCGCCCCCCGTTCCGAGAGCGACGCCGCGGTTGCCGCCGTCGCTGTGCTGCGTGCCGAGCTTCAGGCCGCCCGGTTCACCAACGCACGGGTCTCCGAGCTGCTGGGTCCCGAGGCCGTGGCCGCCCTGGACCGGGAGCAGATCGCCCCGGGCCAGCTGGTGGTGTCCCGGCTGCTCCAGCAGGAGCGACCGGACCCCTGCGCGGTGTTCACCGCCCTGTGGCTGCTGGACATGGAGGTCGATGCCGACGTCGTCTCCGCCGCGCTGCCGCGGCTGGGAGCAGAGGGCCTGGAGACGCTGGGCCTGGCCCACCGCGACGGCGGGACCTGCCGTCCGTCGGTGGATCTGCGCCCCTATCAGGTCCAGGGCCGCGAGGGAGAGTCGGACCTGTGGGTCACCTCCGACCTCTCCGCTCATCAGGTGGACGGTCCTCTGCCTGCGGAGCATGTGCTCGGCGTCGGTCAGGCCAGTCTGACCCTGGCGTCGATCACCCACCGTCGCCCGGTGCGCCGGGCGCTGGACATCGGCACCGGCTGCGGCATCCAGCTGTTCCACCTGCTGGACCATGCTGAGCATGTGGTGGCCACCGACCTCTCGGACCGTGCGCTGGCCTTCACCCGCTTCAACCTGCTGCTCAATGCGCCTGCGCTGCGCCTGGACCCGCGCCGGCTGGCCGATCGGGTCGAGCTGCGTCGCGGGAGCCTGCTGGACCCGGTGGCCGGCGAGACCTTCGATCTGGTGGTCTCCAATCCGCCGTTCGTCATCACCCCGCGCGTCACCGAGGCCCGCGTGGGGGAGCGGTACACGTACCGCGACGGCGGCCGCACCGGCGATGAGCTCATGGCCGAGCTGATCGGGGGTCTGCCGGCGGTGCTCGCACCCGGTGGGACCGCCCAGATGCTGGGCAACTGGGAGGTCCATGGGGCCTCGGACTGGCAGGAGCGTCCCCGCGGCTGGGCTCAGGAGGCCGGTCTCGACGCGTGGTTCGTTCAGCGCGACCTCCAGGACGGGCCCGGCTATGCGGAGACCTGGCTGCGCGACGCGGCCGAGGAGCGTGACCTGGACGACTACCGGCGCCGTTACGCCGAGTATGTCGAGGACTTTGCGACCCGTGGCGTCACCGCCGTCGGATTCGGCCTGATCTGGTTGCACCGGCCCCGCGCCGGCGCGGGGCCGTCCTGGGTGCGGCTGGAGGAGATCACCCACCCCGTGGATCAGCCGCTCGGCCCGATCCTGGGGCGTGCCGCTGAGCGGGCGCTCGCGGCGGCCGCCGACCGCGCAGCGGTGCTGGATCAGCGGCTTGTCGTCGCCGGGGACGTCACCGAGGAGCGGCACCAGCGGTTCGGCGCCGCGGACCCGGAGGTCATCCTGGCGCGTCAGGGCGGCGGTCTGCGCCGGGCGCGTCCCGTGTCCTCGGGGGCCGCGGGCGTGCTGGGCGCGGCGGACGGGGACTTCGCGGCCGGGCAGCTCATCACCGCGGTCGGGGCGCTGCTGGACGACGGGACGGTCGACGTCGAGCAGCTGACCTCCGCCCTGCGCGAGGAGGTCCTGGAGCTCTACGTGGACGGGTTCCTCACCGAGGCGTGAGGCGGCTGCGGGCGTCCTCGGATGACGCGCGATGATGTCTGCGTCACATCCGCTCGTCTAGACTTCCCACCATGTCACCTCGCGCCGCACTCGCAGACCACGATGACGTCGCGACAGGTCCGGCGGCCCCGAGGAGCGGGCACGACCATGAGGACCTGCCGCCGTCGGTCGTCATCGAGGATGTCCAGGCCATCCGTGCGCTCGCCCATGAGGCGCGGCTCACCGCCCTGGACGAGCTCTTCGGGACCCATCGGGTCTACACCGCCACGGAACTGGCGGCCCAGTGCGACATCTCGCCCTCGGCGATGAGCTACCACCTGCGGGCATTGGAGAAGTACGGATACATCCGGCGGGTGGAGCATGCCGGGGACGGACGCAACCGGTACTGGCAGGCCGCCGCCCGGCGGCTGAGGATCTCCGGGTTCGACTCTTCGGCGCACGCCAAGAACGCCTACGCCAACGCGCAGATCAAGTCGCTGCAGCGACGCATCGGGGACGAGATCCTGCGGCGTGAGCAGCGCGGTCCCAGCTCGGTGGAGCTGCACCCCATCCTGTCTTCGGGCATCCTGTCGCTGGATGAGGATCGTGCTCAGGAGTTCAAGGATCGGCTCTACGCCCTGGTCGCCGAGTACGAGCAGGCCTGCTCGGAGCACCCTGAGGAGGACCCGGCCAGTCGGCTGCACTACTTCGTCTCGGCCATCGAGGAGCCGGTCCGCCGGGCTGCTCCGGAGGGGCCGGAAGAGCCCGCGGATTCCGGGGACGGGGCCGATGAGACGGGGTCGGAGACCGGCGACGGCGCCGTCTGACGGCACTGATATATTGAGCACCGCCGCCCACCCAACCCGACGTCGAGGAGTGCAGTGCCCCCCAAGGCCGCAGCAGGCAAGAAGCTGGTGATCGTCGAGTCGCCGGCCAAGAGCAGGTCGATCGCCAAGTATCTGGGCGACGACTTCATCGTGGACGCCTCGGCCGGGCATATCCGTGATCTGCCGCAGCCCTCGGACCTGCCGGCGGAGATGAAGAAGGGCCCGTTCGGGAAGTTCGCGGTCAACCCGGAGGACGGCTTCGAGCCGTACTACGTGATCTCCGAGTCCAAGAAGAAGAAGGTCTCGGAGCTCAAACGGGCGCTCAAGGAGGCCAGCGAACTCTACCTGGCCACTGACGCCGACCGCGAGGGTGAGGCCATCGCGTGGCATCTGCTCGAGGTGCTCAAGCCGAAGGTGCCGGTCTATCGGATGACCTTCACCGAGATCACCCGGGAGGGGATCACCCGCGCCCTGGACAACGTGCGCCAGATCGACGAGGACCTGGTCGACGCGCAGGAGACCCGGCGCATCCTGGACCGCCTCTACGGCTATGAGATCTCCCCGGTGCTGTGGCGCAAGATCGGCCGCGGCCTGTCCGCAGGCCGGGTGCAGTCCGTGGCGACCCGCCTGGTGGTCGAACGGGAGCGGGAGCGCATGGCATTCATCCCCGCCTCGTACTGGGACCTGGCGGGGACCTTCACCACCGACGCCGGCGAGTCCTTCGCCGCGAAGCTCCACGCCGTCGACGGCGCCCGGGTGGCCACCGGGGCGGACTTCGACGACCGCGGGACGCTGAAGTCCACCCGGTCGAAGTCCGAGGTCACCGTCCTGGATCGGGTGGCCGCCGAGTCGCTCGCCGAGGGGCTGACCCAGGCTCGCTTCGAGGTTGACTCCCTCGAGGAGAAGCCCTACAGCCGCCGGCCGTCCCCGGCCTTCACCACCTCCACGCTGCAGCAGGAGGCCTCCCGGCGTCTGCGGTTCTCCTCCCGCGTGACCATGCAGGTCGCCCAGCGTCTCTATGAGAACGGCTACATCACCTATATGCGCACCGACTCGGTGACGCTGTCGAATGAGGCGATCACCGCGGCGCGCCGTCAGGCCTCCGAGCTCTACGGCCCCGAGTCCGTGCCGGAGAAGCCTCGGCACTACGCCAAGAAGAACGACTCCGCCCAGGAGGCCCACGAGGCCATCCGTCCGGCGGGAGACCACTTCCGCACCCCGGGCCAGGTGGCCGGGGAGCTCTCCAAGGAGGAGTTCCGCCTCTACGAGCTGATCTGGAAGCGCACCATCGCCTCGCAGATGGCCGACGCCAAGGGCTTCACCGCCTCGGTGAGGCTGACCGGTCAGTCCTCTGACGGGAGGCGCGCCACGTTCGGTGCCTCCGGAACCGTCATCACCTTCCCCGGCTTCCTGGCCGCCTATGAGGAGGTCAAGGAGAAGACCGCCGCCGAGGGCGAGGAGCAGGGGGAGAAGGACGACGCCGCATCCTCGGACCGGCGGCTGCCCAAACTGGAGCAGGGACAGAACCTCACCGGCGAGGACGTCCGGGCCAAGGGGCACGAGACCACGCCGCCGGCCCGCTACACGGAGGCGAGCATCGTCGCCGAGCTGGAGAAGCGGGAGATCGGTCGCCCGTCCACCTATGCACCGACGATCTCCACGATCATGGATCGCGGCTACGTGACCAAACGCGGGGCGGCCCTGGTGCCCTCCTGGACCGCCTTCTCCGTGATCCGGCTGCTGGAGGAGCACTTCGGCCGCTACGTGGACTATGACTTCACCGCACGCATGGAGGACGACCTCGACCAGATCGCCCGCGGCGAGATCGAGCGGGAGGCGTGGCTGCAGGGCTTCTACTTCGGAGCCGACAGCGGCGCCGAAGGGCTGCGTCACGTCGTCGACAACCTCGGAGAGATCGACGCCCGGGCCATCAACTCCATGGAGATCGCGGAGGGCGTCACCCTGCGTGTGGGGCGGTACGGGCCCTACCTGGAGCGTCCGAACCCCGAGGGCGGGGAGGGCGCAGAGCCGCTGCGCGCCAACATCCCCGAGGACCTTGCTCCGGACGAGCTGACCGCCGAGCGTGCGGAGGCGCTCTTCGAGAAGGCCCAGCACTCCGGCCGGGTGCTCGGACATGACCCGGAGACCGGCCGGGAGATCGTCGCCAAGGACGGCCGCTACGGCCCCTATGTCACCGAGGTCATCGAGGAGATGACCGAGGACCAGGTGCAGGCGTATCTGGACGCCCAGCCCACCGAGTACTACAAGAACGGCAAGCCCAAGCCGAAGAAGAAGCCCAAGAAGGAGAAGCCCCGCACGGGCTCCCTGCTGAAGTCGATGTCGCTGGAGACGGTGACGCTCGAGGACGCGCTGAAGCTGCTCTCCCTGCCGCGGGTGGTCGGCGTCGACGCCGACGGCGAGGAGATCACCGCTCAGAACGGGCGCTTCGGTCCCTACCTGAAGAAGGGCACCGACTCCCGTTCGCTGGAGTCGGAGGAGCAGCTGTTCACGATCACGCTGCAGGAGGCCCAGGCGATCTACGCCCAGCCCAAGCAGCGGGGTCGGCGTCAGGCGGCCGCACCCCTGGCCGAGTTCGGGCAGGATCCCACCTCGGAGAAGCCCGTGGTGGTCAAGGACGGCCGTTTCGGTCCGTACGTCACCGATGGGGAGACGAACGTGACGGTGCCGAGGGGGACCTCGGTGGAGTCGCTCACGAAGGAACGGGCCTTCGAGCTGTTGGCCGAGAAGCGCGCCAAGGCGCCGGCGAAGAAGGGCGCACGGAAGTCCGGCACCTCCACGAAGTCCGGTTCGTCGAAGTCCTCGAAGTCCTCCGGGGCGAAGTCCACGACGACGAAGAAGTCCTCCAGTGCCAAGCCCGCCACCGCAGGGTCGGGGAAGTAGGGGTCTCATGCGACTGGGCGTGCTCGACATCGGCTCCAACACCGTCCACCTGCTCCTGGTGGACGCGCACGTCGGAGCCAAGCCCGAAGCCTTCGCCTCGCATAAGCGGCCGCTGTCCCTGGTCCGTCATTTGGACCCCGAGGGCGCCATCACGCGGGCGGGGCAGGACGAGCTGATCGGGTTCATCGACGAGGCCGCCCGCTTCGCCGCCCGGCACCGGGCCGAGGATCTGCTGTCCTTCTGCACCTCGGCGATCCGCGAAGCCACCAACGGGGACGAGGTCCTGGCTCGCGTGGCCGCCGAGACCGATGTGGAGCTCATGGAGCTCACCGGGGCCCAGGAGTCGGCCATGACGTTCTTCGCCGCCCGTCGGTGGCGCGGATGGAGCGCGGGCCACATCCTGAACTTCGACATCGGCGGGGGCTCCTTCGAAATGGCCTACGGGCAGGACGAGCTGCCCAGCACGGCGATGTCGGTGCCGCTGGGCGCGGGTCGGCTGACCCGGGACTGGCTGACCGAGGATCCCCCCACCAAGGAGCAGATCAAGGCGCTGAAGACCTATGTGCGGGAGGAGATCGCGGCCGCCCGCCTGGAGTTCCCGATGCTGAACTCCCATACCGAGGTGCTGGCCACCTCCAAGACGTTTCGTTCTCTGGCCCGGATGACCGGTGCGGCGCCGTCGGCCTCCGGCCCCTATGTGCGTCGTACGCTGGCGCATAAGGACCTCAAGCCGCTGGTCAAGCGGCTGGGCCAGATGAGCGCCACCGAGCGGGCGGAGCTGCCCGGCGTCTCCGTCGTGCGCGCGCGGCAGGTCTTCGCCGGTGCGCTGGTGGCGGAGGCGGCCATGAAGACCTTCGGCATCGACGAGCTGCAGATCTGCCCCTGGGCGCTGAGGGAGGGGCTGATCCTGCGTCGGCTGGACGCCCTGGTGCGGGAGCACGGCGTGGAGGTCGCCCACGCGCCCGGGGTGGGCCATGTGGACCTCGCCCGCGAGCTGAGGCGGCCGACGCGCCGCGACGTCGCGGCGACTCGAGCGGCGGTCGAACATGCCCACCGCTGAGCCGCGCATCCCGGTGGCGCTGTCCACGTCCTCGGTCTACCCCCTCGGGGCGGCTGAGGGCTTCTCCATGGCGGCCGATCTCGGCTACGACGGCATGGAGGTCATGGTCACCCACCGGGCCGAGACGCAGCAGGCCGACGTGCTCAACGAGCTGTCCTGGCGCTTCGGGCTGCCGGTGATGGCCATCCACGCGCCCACGCTGCTGCTGACCCAGCAGGTGTGGGGCTCCGCCTGGGAGAAGCTGCGGCGCAGCGCCAAGCTGGCCGCCGCCGTCGGGTGCGCCACGGTGGTGGCGCACCCCCCGTTCCGCTGGCAGGCCGGCTACGCGGAGGGCTTCGCGGACGGCATCGCCAAGCTGGAGCAGGACACCGGGGTCCACTTCGCAGTGGAGAACATGTACCCGTGGAAGGCCGGAGCGCGCACCGCGGCCATGTACCTGCCGCACTGGGACCCGGTGGGTCAGGCTTACCCCTACGTGACCTGGGACTTCTCCCATGCGGCCACCGCGGAGGCCGACTCGCTGGACTCCTGCCGCAGGTTGGGCGGCCGGCTGCGGCATGTGCACCTGACGGACGGCTGGTCCAACGGCTTCAAGGACGACCACCTCATCCCCGGCCACGGCGAGCAGCCTGTCGCGGAGACTCTGGAGCTCATCGCCTCTCCCGACTTCGCCGACGGGCAGGGGTTCCGAGGCGTGGTGGCGGTGGAGGTAGCCACCCGTGCGGCCAAGCAGGTGGGTGAGAAGGAGCGTTGGCTGGCAGAATCACTGGAGTTCGCCCGCCGCCACCTGGCGCGCGGCGCGGCCTCGGCCGAGGGGGCCGGGGTCGATGACACGGCTGACGCAGCTGACACGGAGGAGGAGAGGTCCTGATGCGCATCGCGATGCTGGGGCTCGGGTCCATGAACGGCGCCATCCTGTCCGGTTTTCTCGCCTCGGGGGTCTCGGCCGACGACGTCGTCGCCACCTCGCGTTCGGCGGCCTCCGCCCGGGCGCGGGCCGCCGAGCATGGCGTGACCGTGCTGGCGGAGGAGGACGACGCCGAGGCCAACCGTCGCGCGGCCGCCGAGGCCGACGTCGTCTTCCTGGGCGTGAAGCCGCATGGGATCGTCGCCCTGTGCACGGAGATCCGGGACGCGCTGAGGCCCGAGGCGGTGGTGGTCTCGGTGGCCGCCGCGGTGGACCTGCAGATGATGCAGGACGCCCTGCGTGCGGGCCAGCCGGTGATCCGCTCCATGCCCAACACGCCGCTCTCCGTGGGCCTCGGTGTGGTCGGCCTGGTGCCGGGCGCCCACGTCACCGCGGACCAGACTGACCGGGTGAAGGGCCTGCTGGGGGCCTGCGGGGCGGTCCATGTCATCGACGAGGCCCAGATCGATGCCCTGACCGGCATCTCCGGCTCCGGGCCGGCCTACGCCTTCCACCTGGCGGAGCACATGGCCGCCGCCGGCGTGGAGCTGGGGCTGGATCCTGCGTTGGCCGCCGACCTCGCCGCTCGGACCGTGCAGGGCGCGGGGACGATGCTGGTGGAGAACCACATCTCGGGCGCCGCCGATGCGGCCGCCCTGCGGCGAGCGGTGTGCTCGCCCAACGGGACCACCGAGAGGGCCATCGGCCAGTTGGACTCCCATGGCGTCCCGGAGGCCGTGGTCGCCGCCGTGAAGGCCAGCGCGGACCGGGCCGCGGAGATGACCGCACAGCTGCGAGAACAGGTCTAGGCTCTCTTCCATGGTGAGGGACCGACAGCCGCAGGCCCGAGGGGGCCTGTGGTCAGACTTCATGGGGTGGATGAAGGCCCTGGCCGGGGCGTCCCCGGCCCGCGCGGCGCTGCTCATCTTCGCCTTCGCGATCGCCTTCTTCACGTCGCTGCTCATGATGCCGTGGGCCACGGCCAGCGGGCGTCCGGCCTCTCTGCCGGACGCCCTGTTCGTGGCCACCTCGGCCGTGTCGGTGACGGGGCTGACCCCGGTGAACACCGCGGAGCACTGGTCGTTGGCGGGGGAGATCACCATCATCGTGGCCATCCAGCTGGGCGGCCTCGGCATCCTCACGGTGGCCTCTGTGCTGGCCGCCAGCGTCTCCCGCAGCCTGGGCGTGCGCACCAAGCAGCTCGCTCAGGAGGGTTGGAAGACAGATCAGCTGGGGGAGGTCGCCAGTCTGATCCGCATCGTCATCATCATCTCGCTGGCCATCGAAGCCGCGTTGGCGGCCGTGCTGGTGCCGCGGCTGATCGCGATCGAGGGCGACGTCGTCACCGGCTTCTGGCATGGGATCTTCTATGCGATCTCGGCGTTCAACAATGCCGGGTTCGTGATCCATGCCGACGGGCTGGAGGCCGTAGGCCATGACCCGATCGTGCTCTGGGCCATCATGATCGGTGTGGTGCTGGGAAGTCTGGGCTTCCCGGTGCTCTACGTGCTGTGGCGGTTCCGCTGGCATTACCGCAGCTGGAACATCCACGCCAAGCTCACCGTGGAGGTCACGACGCTGCTGATGGTCGTCGGAGCGGCGATCTACGCGTTCCTCGAGTGGAACAACAATGCCACCATCGGGGAGATGCCGATGTGGGAGAAGCTGCAGAGCTCGCTGTTCGCGTCGGTGAACATGCGCTCGGGAGGTTTCTCCGTGGTGGAGTCCAACCATGAGAACTCCACCACCATGCTGATCTCGGACGCCCTGATGTTCGCCGGGGGCGGTTCGGTGTCCACGGCGGGCGGCATCAAGGTCACCACGATCGCGGTGATCTGGCTGGCGTTCCTGGCCGAGGCACGCGGTGACAAGGAGTCGGTCGCCCATCAGCGGACCATCCCGGCCTCGGCGGTCCGTGTGGCGGTCTCCGTGGTGGCCATGGGGGCCACACTGGTGCTGATCTCCACGCTGGCGCTGATGCACATCACCGGCCTGGACATGGAGCGGCCGCTGTACGAGTCGATCTCGGCCTTCGCGACGGTGGGGCTGACCTCGGGGCTCACCGAGGAGCTGCCGCCGTCGGGGCTGTATGTCCTGGCCGCCTTGATGTTCGCCGGCCGGGTGGGCATCATTACCTTCGCGGCCGCGCTGGCCGTGCGTCAGCGCACCACGCGCTACCGCTATCCGGAGGGGAGGCCGATCCTTGGGTGATCGCCGTCAACAACGCAACCGTCCCGTGCTGGTCGTGGGGCTGGGACGGTTCGGCATCGCGCTGGCCGAGCAGCTCATGGCCCAGGGCAAGGAGGTGCTCGCCGTCGAGCGGCACAGGGGTCTGGTCCAGAAGTACTCGGACACGCTCACCCATGTGCTCGAGGCCGACGCCACCGACATCGAGGCGCTGCGCCAGATCGGCGCCGACGAGTTCGACTCGGCGGTCGTCGGCGTGGGCACCTCCATCGAGTCGTCGGTGCTGATCGCGGTGAACCTGGTGGACCTGGGGGTCCGGCACGTCTGGGCGAAGGCCATCAACCCCACCCACGGGAAGATCCTCAAGCGCATCGGGTGCCATCACGTGATCTATCCGGAGCACGACGCCGGCGTGCGCGCCGCGCACCTGGTCTCCGGGCAGATGATGGACTTCATCAAGTTCGACGACGACTTCGCCATCGTCAAGATGCGGCCGCCGAAGGACCTGCAGGGCAAGACGATCGACCAGTGCCAGCCGCGGCGTCGACACGGCGTCAATGTGGTCGGCGTGAAGTCCCCCGGCAAGGAGTTCGTCTACGCCCAGCCGGACACCCTGGTGTCGCCGGGGGACACGATCATCGTCTCCGGAGACGTGACGAAGCTCGAGCACTTCGCCGAGAGCGCCTGATCGCCTATCCGGGTCGTCCTGTCGTAGGCTCGGGCGTGTGACACAGCCCTCGTTCCACGCCGCCGTGCCCACCACCGTGATCTGGGATCCGGCGCTGCTGGAGTACCGCTTCAACGCCACCCACCCGATGGATCCGGTGCGCCTGGACCTGACCCACAGGCTCTGCCGCGAGTTCGGGATCCTCGACGACCCTCTGGTGCGTCTCGTCGCGCCCGGCATCGCCGACGACGCCACCCTGCTGACGGTCCACGACGCCGACTATGTGGAGGCCGTCAAAGCCGCTTCGGCGGACGGTCTCCCCGCCCTGCAGCACGGGTTGGGCACCGAGGACACCCCGGTGTTCCCCCAGCTGCATGCCGGGGCAGCGCGGATCGCTGAAGGCGGCCGGTTGTGCGCGGAGGCCGTGCTGACCGGGGAGGCCGTCCATGCGGTGAACTTCGCCGGGGGCCTGCACCATGCCGGCCGGGCGCGGGCGGGCGGCTTCTGCGTGTACAACGACGCGGCCGTGGCCGTCCAGCGGCTGCTGGACGGCGGGCTGTCCCGGGTGGTCTACCTCGACGTGGACGCCCACCACGGCGACGGCACCCAGGACATCTTCTACGACGACCCCCGGGTCATGACGATCTCTCTGCACCAGACCGGGGTCTCGCTGTATCCGGGCACCGGGTTCCCCGATGAGATCGGCGGTACCGCGCCGGACGGCACGAGCGCCGCCGGCACCGTGGTCAACGTGGCGCTTCCGCCCCACACCGGCGACGCCGGCTGGCTGCGCGCCTTCCATGCGGTGGTGCCGCCGCTGGTGCAGGCCTTCGCCCCGGAGGCGGTGGTGTCCCAGCATGGCTGCGACACCCACGAGGAGGACCCGCTGACGGACTGTCGGCTCAGCATCGACGGGCAGCGTCAGCTGGCCCTGGACATCGCGCATCTGGCCGAGGAACACTGCCGGGACCGCTGGATCGCCACCGGCGGGGGAGGGTATGAGGTCCACCGGGTGGTGCCTCGCAGCTGGACGCATCTGGTGGCGATCGCCGCCGGCGATCCGCTGCCGCTGCGCACCGCGGTGCCCGAGCCCTGGCGGGACTACGTGCGGCGCACTTGCGGCGTGGAGACCCCGGAGCGGATGCACGACGACGCCGAACTGTGGTGGCGCAGCTGGGAGCTCGGCTATGACCCCGCGGACGCGGTGGACCGGGCGGTCATGCAGACGCGCAAAGAGCTGTTTCCGCACTACGGGCTCGACCCCTGGTTCGACTGAGCTCTGTGGTTCTCGGAGTTCGCACAGCGGTTCTGCCCGGAGAGAGCCGCCGTGTACACTGGTCGAGGTCTTCGGGCGCTGCGCCCGAAGACGTCCGGCCACGGACTGAGGAGGTGGAGTCCCCATGGATGGCAGTTGTTCTTGCAGCAGCGTCGTCGATCCAGGTGCCCGCCTCACTGTTCCCTCCGCTCTCTGAGTGCGGAGATGAGGCGCTGTGCGGCGCTGATCCTTTCTCGCTCGTCTTTCGCGGGCACCAGGCACCTCTGACCTGACGTCAATGACCGGCTCCCCTGCGGAGGCGGTCGGTCCTCGTGCGCCTCCGGACGGCACTCCGTCCTGCTCACCGCTCTGCTCACCGATTCATCCGCGTTCCGCCCGACCTCCTCTGCGGCTCAGTCCGTGCCTTCGCAGCACGAAGGGCCGCGCGTCGTCGTGTGCCGGGGGAGCGGCGGGGTGCCGGCCGGATCCGCACGGGACCGCTCCTGACCAGAAGGAGAATCCGATGCATGTGAACACCCCGTTGAAGGACCTGATCGACCGCACCGCCCTGGAGGAGCTGCGGTCCTGGCTGCAGCAGGCCTCCTCGGTCGAGGTCGCGGACGAGCTGGCGCGGCTCGATCCCGGCGACCGCGCTGTCGCCTTCCGCCTGCTGGGCAAGGATGAGGCGATCATCGTCTTCGAAGCCCTGCCCTCCGAACACCAGCGGACCCTCTTGGAGAGCCTGCGGGAAGACCGGGTCCGGGAACTCGTGGAAGAGATGTCGGCCGATGACCGCGCCCGCCTGCTCGATGAGATGCCGGCGAAGGTGGCGGCTCGGCTGCAGCAGGGTCTGTCGCGAGATGAGCGGCAGGCCACTTCGGCGCTGCTGGGCTACCCGTCGGAGTCGGCCGGCCGCGTGATGATCCCGGTGTCTCGGACATTTCGGGGAGACTCCACCCGCGAGCAGGTGCTGGAGAGCCTGAGCGGCGAGTCGGACCGCACGGGAAGACTCTCGGTCCTGCTGGTCACTGACGCGTCCCGCCGCCTGATCGGAATGACCGACCTCACCCAGGTGGTCACCAGCCCTCCGGGGACCACCGTGGGGGAACTGCTGGCCCCGGACACCTACTCGGTGACCGCCGATATTGGTCAGGAGGAGGCCGCCCGCCTCATCCAGGAGGCGGACCTCTTTGCGCTGCCCGTGCTCGACAGCGAGGAGCGGGTGCTGGGACTGATCACGGTGGACGACGCGATGGAGATCCTCGAGTCCGAGGTCACCGAGGACGCCTACCGCTCGGGCGGCGCTGAGCCGATCAAGGTGCCCTACCTCTCCGCGACGGTCTTCAGGCTTGCCCGGACACGGGCCGTCTGGCTGCTCTCGCTCATCGTCGCGGCGATCTTGACGGTCAACGTCCTGGAGTTCTTCGAGGACACATTGGAGTCCGTCGTGGTGCTGGCGCTGTTCATCCCGCTGCTGATCGACACCGGAGGCAACGCCGGTTCACAGGCCGCCAGTGCGGTGATCCGGGCCCTGGCGCTCGATGAGGTCCGGCTGCGCGATCTGCCGCGGGTCGTCTGGCGGGAGGCGCGGGTCGGACTGCTGCTGGGGCTGCTTCTGGCCGCGGTCGGGCTTCCGGTGGCCGCCCTGTTCTATGGCCTCGACATCGGAATCATCATTTCGCTGACGCTGCTGGTGATCTGCACCTGGGCCTGCTTCGTCGGCGGGGCGCTGCCGCTGATCGCCCAGCGGCTGCGGATCGACCCCGCAGTGTTCTCCGCCCCGGTGGTCACCACTCTGGTGGACGCAACCGGGCTGGTCATCTATTTCCTGATCGCCACGGCGGTGCTCTCCGGTGAGCTGAACGCCCTGGGCCTGGTGATGGGTGGGTGAGCCGGCATGTTCTTCCTGGCAGAGGACCAGATGGTCCTGGACGTCGTGCTGCGTATCGGAGCGGCCTTCGGCTGCGGCGTGCTCATCGGCATGGAGCGTCAGTGGAGGGCCCGGTCCGCGGGACTTCGGACGAACACTCTGGTCTGCCTGGGGGCCGCGCTGTTCGTGGTGCTCTCCTCCCTCACCCCGGGGGATGCCAGTCCTTCTCGGGTGGCCGCGCAGGTCGTCTCCGGGGTGGGCTTCCTCGGCGCGGGGGTGATCATCCGCGACGGGGGCAGTCTGCGGGGCATCAACACGGCGGCCACGCTGTGGGGGTCCGCCGCCGTCGGCTGCCTGTGCGGTGCGGGGATGTATATCCCTGCAGTGGTCGGCGTGTTGGCTATCGTGCTGGGCAATGTGGTGCTGCGTCCGGTCGCCCGTGGCGTGGAGCGATCGGTGCCCGCCAACCGTGCGGGCGCCGATGACCCGGTGGATTATGAGTTCACCGTGATCTGCCACGATGCTGAGGAGGCGCATATCCGCGCATTGGTGGTGCAGTCCATCGGCACGGGGGCGTTCAGTCTGCAGGGGCTGCAGTCAGAGGACATCGAGCACACGGGGCGGGTCAAGGTGGTGGCTCGCCTGACCGCGACCAGCCGCGATGACGGCATCTTCGAGACTGCGGTGAACCGGCTCAGCCTGGAGCGCGGAGTGACCGCCGTCCGGTGGCAGGTGGTCCCTCACGAGAGGGTCGAGCTGTAGCGGGCACCCACGCGTTGCGAGCGCAGGATAAGGGGCACCATCGCCGATTCCAGCCATGAGGCTTCGAGCCGCTACACTGTTCCGAGACCTTTCGACCATTCACCGACAGACAAGGATCTGCTCCCTATGGGCTCAGTGATCAAGAAGCGCCGCAAGCGTATGGCGAAGAAGAAGCACCGCAAGCGTCTGCGCAAGACTCGCCACCAGCGGCGCAACAAGAAGTAAGCTCAGCTGAGCTGACACAGACCCCGGAAGCGTCCACGCTCCCGGGGTCTGGTCGTCTCCGGGGAGGTCCGGGGCGGCTGAGTCTCATCGATGACCAGGAGGCTGACTGATATGGATCCGTCCCAGGAGCAGAGTGCGGTGAGCCCGGGCGGCGCGGGGGACCGCGGCGTCCTCGTGGAGGTGCTGACCAAGCCGGGCTGTCATCTCTGCGAGGAGGCGCTGGCGGTCACCGCCGAGGCCTGTGCGGAGTTCGGGCTGGAGCCGGTGGAAGTGGATCTGAGCGCCGACTCGGAGGCTCTGGAGCGCCACGCCGAGGAGATTCCCGTGCTGCGGATCGACGGTCGGGTGCGGGACTTCTGGCGCTTCGATCCGATCCGGCTGCGGCGGATGCTGCGGGAGGCGACCGCTCGCTGAGCGGCAGCCCTGGCCTTCCGGTCGTGGGTGCCCCCGCAGATACGAGGAGGGCCCAGCCGATCTCTCGGCTGGGCCCTCCTCGCAGGAGCCGACCGCACGGGTCGGCCGGAGCGGATGCTCAGTGGCCGTCGTCGTCCGGGTCGTGGTGTGCGGCCCCGGAGCCCCAGGTGTCCGGGCCGTGCTCGAGGTGCTCCACCACGGCCTCGTCGTAGCCGTCCGGGAGCAGGGCCCGGTACTCGGGCAGCACGCCGTCGAGCACGGTGGCGCCGATGTCCTCCGTGTCGCCGTCGACCGTGAGGGTGACGTCGTGGATGCTGCCGGGGGCTCCGCTGAAGTCCTCGACGATGAACTCCTCATCGTTCTCCAGGGAGACGGCCTGGCCGGCCGGCACGGTGAAGGAGTGGGACTGGCCGTCGGTGCTGATCTCGACTTCGACGTCCTCGACTCCGCCGTTGTTGACGGTGCCGATGGCACGGGCGGGTCCGCCCTCCTCGGCGCCGACGAAGGCGATGTGCCGGAACTTCACGTCGTCGATGTCGACGCGCACGCCGTCCGACCCGGAGTACTGGTGCGTGGTCGCCTGGTAGTTGATGGCGCTGCAGCCGGTCACGCCGATGACGGCGACGGCGGCCAGGGATGCCGCGGCCGCGCGGCGGACCTGGGAGGGGGCGAGCTTCACGTCGAGAGTCTCCTCACGATGTCGGTGCGACGATGATCGCCTCCAGACTACGTCATCTGTGTCCGTGCCAGGAGGCGTCACGCCGCAGATGTGGCCGCGCGGAGAAAGGTGCGGACGCCGCCGGGGAAGGCGGCGACCAGGCCCGAGGCCGAGGTCGACCCCAGGTCCGCGCGGAAGGCGGGTGTCAGCCGTGATTCTACAGGTTGTCGAAGAACTGCGGCCGCACACCTTATGCCGTGTGACGGCAAGGGTGGGATCCGACACGCTGTCACGCATGTGATCCGTGATAAACTTGTCCGCGGGAAAGGGGAACAATTACATGATTTTTGAGGTCGGCGAGACAGTCGTATACCCGCATCACGGAGCGGCCACCATCGAAGAGGTCAAGATGCGCACCATCAGGGGCGAGGAGAAGATGTACCTCAAGCTCCGCGTCTCCCAGGGCGACCTGACGATCGAGGTTCCGGCGGAGAACGTCGACCTGGTCGGCGTGCGTGATGTGGTCGGCAAGGAAGGCCTGGAGCATGTCTTCGACGTGCTGCGTGCCGAGTACACCGAGGAGCCGACGAACTGGTCGCGTCGGTACAAGGCGAACCTGGAGAAGCTGGCCTCCGGCGATGTGAACAAGGTCGCCGAGGTGGTCAGGGACCTCTGGCGCCGGGAGAACGACCGAGGCCTCTCCGCGGGGGAGAAGCGGATGCTGGCCAAGGCGCGGCAGATCCTGGTCTCCGAGCTGGCTCTGGCCAAGAAGCTCGAGGAGGACGAGGCGGAGAAGCTGCTGGACGAGGTGCTGGACGAGGCGCCCAAGCCGCAGGACGCCGACGCCGCGTCGGCGAAGAAGTGACCTGAGGCCCGACCACGGAGCGAGGCACACAACAGGTGAATCATCAGGTGGGACCCCAGGTCGCACCGGCTGAGACGAAGCGCCCGGATGCTGAACAGCACCGGGCGCTCGTCATTGTCGCGGCCGGAAGCGGACAGCGTCTGGGGCACGGCATTCCCAAGGCTCTCGTGGAGCTCGGCGGCCGTCCGCTGCTGGCGCATGCGCTGGACTCTCTCGGCCCGCTCCGGGCGCCCGGCCTCGGCATCGACCTCGTGGTCCTCGTGCTGCCGGGGCTGCCGCCGGCCCGGGAGCGGCTCGCGGCGCTCGGCGCCGAGCATGCGCGCCGCGCGGGCATCCCGGTGATCGTCCGCGACGGCGGCCCCTCCCGTCCCGCCTCCGTGGCGCGTGGTGTGGACGCCGTGGCCGAGCAGGCCCGGCACCACGGGTGGGATGAACGCTCCCTGACCGTCCTGGTCCACGACGCCGCCCGGCCGCTGACCCCCGCGGACGTCGCCGAGCGGGTGGCCCGACAGGTGGAGGCCGGTTCGGTCGCCGTCGTGCCAGCGGTCCCCGTGACGGACACGATCAAGCGTGTCGATCCGGCCGGACGCCTCGGCCACCACTCGGAGCAGGCCGAGCAGGTGCGCGACACCCTGCCGCGGGCCGAGTTGCGGGCTGTGCAGACGCCGCAGGGCTTCACCCTGGAGTTCCTGCTGCGGGCCTTCGCCCATCTGGGGGAGCTGAAGGCGGAGGAGGCCGAGGCGCTGACCGATGAGGCCATGGTCGCTGAGGCCCTCGGGGTCGACGTCGCCGTGGTCTCCGGGGACGCCCGTGCGCTGAAGATCACGACTCCGGCGGATCTGCTGGCCGCCGAGGCGCTGCTCGCCGAGCGCGGATCTGAGCCGTCCTCGCCGGGCACGGACCCTGCGGGGAGGCCCCCGGCCGTCGTCGTCCCGCGGGTCGGCATCGGGCATGACGTCCACGCTGTGGCATCGGCGGGGGAGCCTCGGGAGCTCTGGCTGGCGGGCCTGCATTGGCCCGGCGAGCAGGGACTCACCGGGCATTCCGACGGCGACGCGGTCGCCCATGCCGCCTGCGACGCCCTGTTCAGCGCAGCCGGTGTCGGAGACCTCGGCGTGCACTTCGGGGCGGACACCCTGGGCACGGACCGGGAGGACATGGAGGGAGCCTCCGGTGTGCGACTGTTGGAGGAGGCGGCGCGGATCGTGCGTGAGGCAGGATTCGAGATCGGCAGCATCTCGGTGCAGTTCGTGGCGAGGCGCCCCAAGTTCGGTCCGCGGCGCGAGGAAGCGCAGCGAGTGCTCTCGGCGGCGGCTGGGGCCCCGGTGGCGCTCAGCGCGACCACCTCGGACGGGCTGGGCTTCACCGGCCGCGGCGAGGGTGTGCTGGCCACCGCCACTGCCGTGCTGATCCCGCAGTCCCCGGCGCCAGCGGTCAGTTAGGCTTTCCCCGTGGCACTGCGACTCTATGACACCAAGACGGCGACCGTCCGCGACTTCGAGCCCCTCCAGCCGGGACGGGTCTCGCTGTACTACTGCGGGGCCACCGTGCAGGGCCGCCCGCATGTGGGCCACGTCCGCTCGGCGGTGGCCTTCGACATCCTGGTGCGCTGGCTCGAGCACAGTGGATACGACGTCCTGTCCGTCCGCAACGTCACCGACATCGATGACAAGATCCTGGAGAAGTCTGCCGCGTCGTATGCCGCGGACTTCGTGCCGGATGAGGACTACCCGGCGGGGGAGCCCTGGTTCGCCCTGGCCTATCGTTTCGAGCAGGCCTTCCATGAGGCCTATGACGCCCTGGGCGTGCGTCGGCCCCGGTATGAGCCGCGCGCCACGGGCCACATGACAGAGATGTTCACGCTCATCCGCCGGCTGATCGACGCCGGCCACGCCTATCCGGCCACCGACGACTCCGGCGACGTCTATTTCGACGTCCGTTCCTGGCCCGCCTACGGGGAGCTGACCCGCCAGCGGGTGGAGGACTTGCAGGACGCCCCCGATGCTGATCCGCGCGGCAAACGGGATCCGCGCGACTTCGCGCTGTGGAAGGGGCATAAGGACGGGGAGCCGGAGTCTGCCTCCTGGGACTCGCCCTGGGGTCGTGGTCGGCCGGGCTGGCATTTGGAATGCTCCGCGATGTCCACCAAGTACCTGGGTCCGACCTTCGACATCCACGGCGGCGGCCTGGATCTGCGCTTCCCGCACCATGAGAACGAACTGGCCCAGTCGGCCGCGGCCGGCGACGGCTTCGCCCGCTACTGGCTGCACAACGGCATGGTCACCTACGAGGGCGAGAAGATGTCCAAGTCGGTGGGCAACACGATCTCTCCGGAGGAGATGCTGGCGTCGGCCCGACCGGTGGCGGTGCGGTATTTCCTGGGTCAGGCGCAGTACCGCTCCCAGCTGGACTACCGGCCGAGCTCCCTGGCTGAGGCCGAGGCCGCCGTCGACCGCATCGAGACCTTCCTCGCCCGCGCAGGCGAGGATGAGGAGATCGCTCCCGGCGATGCCGTGCCCGAGGGGTTCGCCGCGGCGATGGACGACGACCTCAACGTGCCTGCGGCTCTGGCGGTGCTGCATGACACTGTCAGGGCCGGCAACACCGCTTGGGATGCGGGAGACCGCGGCACGGCCGTCGCCCGTGCTCGGGAGGTGGCGACGATGGCCTCGGTGCTCGGCCTGCTGGACGTCCCGTCCCCGAGCCGCGCTGCGGACGACGCCGGCCACGCCGCCCTCGCTTCCCTGGTGGAGGGTCTGCTTGAGGAACGGGCCGAGGCCAAGGCGGCGAAGGAGTATGCGCGCGCGGACGCCATCCGTGACCGGCTGACGGCGGTCGGGGTGCAGATCGAGGACTCCCGCGACGGCGCCCGCTGGTCGCTGGCCCGTGGAACCGACAAGGAGGCCGCTCATGGCTAAGGACTCTCGACCGAAGTCCGCCGCAGTGCGGAAGAAGCAGAAGAAGGGAGCCGTCGTCGGCTCCGGCGGGCAGGGGCGCCGCAAGCTCGAAGGCAAGGGCCCCACTCCGAAGGCGGAGGACCGGGTCTATCACAAGGCCCACCGGCAGAAGAAGCTGGCGGAGCGCGCCCAGGCCAAGCAGACTCAGCAGCAGTCCCGCGGCCGGCGCGGCTCCGGGCACGGAGCCGATGACGTCGTCGCCGGGCGCAACGCGGTGGTCGAGGCGTTGGCCGAACGGGTGCCGGCCCGCGAGCTGCACATCGCCACCGACATCGACTCGGACGGACGGGTGCGTGACGCACTGCGCCTTGCCGCGGAGCAGGGTGTGCGTGTCAAGGAGGTGGCGCGCCGTCAGCTGGACACCACCACCGGCGACGCCGTCCACCAGGGCGTTGCTCTGGTGCTGGAGCCCTATGACTACGCCGACCCGGTGGAGCTGACCGAGTCCCTCCTGGAGAGCGCGAAGAAGGGCCACATCCCGCATCAGCCGCTGCTGGTGGCCTGCGATTCGATCACGGACCCTCGCAACCTGGGCGCCATCCTCCGTGCCTCGGCTGCCTTCGACGCCGACGCCGTGATGATCCCGGAGCGTCGCAGCGCCGGCGTCACCGCCACGGCGTGGAAGACCTCGGCCGGGGCGGCGGCACGGATCCCCGTGGCCCGTGCCAAGAACTTGACTCAGGCGCTGAAGGAGGCCAAGGATCAGGGATACTTCGTCCTAGGGCTCGACGGCGGCGGAGAGGTCGAGCTGCCCGGGCTGGAGCTGGCGCTCGAACCGATCATCCTGGTGGTGGGCTCGGAGGGCCGCGGGCTGTCGCGTCTGGTGCGCGAGACCTGCGACCAGATCGTCTCGGTGCCGATCGCCTCCTCGACCGAGTCGCTGAACGCCTCCATGGCGGTGGGGATCTCCCTCTACGAGGTGGCGATGCGTCGTCGGCGTGCCGACTGAGCGCGCGGATCGCCACGAGATCGGGGTCACCCTGCGGTAACGTCGGTGAGGGGGCGGGCAGGCCCGTCCGGATCTGAGGTGTGAGGAGGCACGGATGGCGCGAGTGCGTGGTGAGGAGCAGCCTGGCTTCCTGGAAGTCATGGAGAACTGGCTGGTCCACCAGCCGTGGTTCCCTGCGCTCCGAGGTCGTCGCGTCTTCACCCGCGTGGGCGGTCTCCGCCTTCCGACTCCCGCCGGCGATGCCGACCCGGAGCTGTTCCTGGAGGTGCACGTCTTCGACGTGGACCACGTCGCCTCTCGACGGGAGCGTCACCGTGACCAGGTTGCCGTTCCGGTGGCCGTGCGCAGTCGGCCCTCCGCCCTGGCGGGGAAGAACGCCTTCATCGGCCGGCTGGCCCGAGCCGACGGCGCTGAGGTGTGGCTGTACGACGGCGCCCGGGACCGCGCCTTCCTGGCCGCCTGGCTGGAGATGGCGCGACGCCGGCAGGGCAGTCGCAATGGGCGGTCCAGGGGAGAGGCCATGGCCGGGTTCGATCAGTGGTCCCCTTTCACCGTCCAGCTGCGCCGGACGGCGAGCGAGTCGAAGCTCCGCCCGGTGACCCGCACGATGGTCACCCCTGAGGGGCTCTCCGACGACGCCGGTCTGTCCCAGCGCGTCGTGGTGGAGTTCCAGCGACGCCCCCGTTCCGTGCGGGACATCGAGCTCGAGACCGCGATGACGCTGACCGAGTCCGACTCGTCCTCGATCGCGAAGGTGCTCGGCGTGGTGAGCTGTTCGTGGGAGGACCGCACGGCCGCACTGGCAGAAGGGGTGGAGGAGGCCTGGGCCACAGGTGACCTGGCGATCATCCGGGAGGCGATCGGCCAAGCCCCCGATGGACGGACCCTGGCCAGGAAGGCGATGGCAGAGGGGAAGACCTTCAAGCGCCTGGCTCGGCGGATGGGTCGTGCCCTGGGTGACTTCCACGCGGACCTGGCGACGGCGTTCGGCGGGCACCCGCAGAGCCGGGAGCAGCTGAAGGTGATGGCGGACCAGGCACGCACCGATCTGCGGGCCCACTGGGAGCAGGTCCGTGAGGAGTTCGACGACGATGAGCGCACGGACATGGCGGAGGTCGTCGACCTGATGCTCTCCGAGCTGCGAGAGGTCGACGAGCCTCTGCAGGTGCAGCGCATCCATGGAGCCTTGGGCCTGGCGCACACCCACCTGGCGGATCCGGAGTCGGAGCGATGGATCTTCAATGAGGACGGCGGCATGGCAGACCAGGCTCTGCCGCTGCGGGACGTCGTCACGATGCTGATGTCCTTCGCCAACGTGGTGATGGAAGCGGCGAGCGAGGGCCACCAGGGCAAGAAGCCGGCCGAGGTGGACGCGGTGAACTTCGGACAGTGGTACGAGGACGTCTCCGAGGTGTTCCTTGAGGGATACCGGCAGTCTGAGGCAGACACCACCGGAGTGGACTCGGTGTTCTTCCGAGCGGCCATGCTCTCTGAAGCGATGGACCTGTTCTCTCGCTGGCAGGGGCAGTGGGTCTTCCGGCCCTCGATGCTGCTGCAGGCGGAGTCTTGACCTGGGGGATGTCGCGAGCGTGAGCCGTGCGTCGCGAATTGTGACCACGGTCTCATCCACGTGCAGCTCCCGGAGAGGGGTCCTGGCAGGGCTGGATCCCAGTGCTGGCGCGGATTTCGGGGCGCTGTTCACGCCGAGTTTACATTCGCTCAGAGATGGTGCTAGAGTTTCATTCCGCGCCGGGGACGACGGCAAGGCCGACGGGCCTGGCGCAGGCTTCGAAGTATTCGAGGACATCCTGATGAGATCGAGCAGCTCGGATCGAGCGGGTTTGACAAGCAGGATGGATCAGGTAAGATAGAGAAGTTGCTTTCCGGAGGGCGGCTCGGGACCGGGTTTGACAGCCGGAAACGAGATGTTCTAGGATAGAAAAGTTGCTTCGGAGCGATCCGGAAAGCGAAAATTGACAACAGAGAATA